>CAZDUC010000092.1:0-2551 GCA_964508585.1 uncultured Candidatus Saccharibacteria bacterium | reverse complement strand
GCTCTCGTGCGGTACCAACTGCACCAGGCTCGCAGAATAAACGCCAACTAAGCACATGGCGGAGGTGACTCCGTCATGTGCAACCAAACAAGGAGAAGGAACATGTTGAAAAAATTTTTGTTGGCACTCGTCGCTCTTTGCCTCGTAATGGTGGCAGGTGGCGTTCGGGCCGAAGTCAATTCCCGCGTCTTTGCGAAGGCTGGCGGTGACGGTTGGCCGGCACTGGAGACGCAACTCAAGAAGGATGGAATGCTCACGGGCGAGGTCATTCAGACCAACGCACTGGAGGCAATTGCCTACGGTGTGGCCAAAAGCCGGAATTTCATTCCGAAAAACGTCAACGACGACGAGGTCTTTCCGCAGTTCGTCAACGCGTTTCGTGGACTCAACGGCATCGCTGATACCATCACTGTCGCTGAGTTCAGGGCACTTGCGACCGGCAATGGTATTTATCTTCCAGAATATACGGGAGAAGTATCAATTGCCGAACAAACGGAGAAGGTCGTGATAGATCAATCGCCAACGCTCCAATTCGTCGCAGCGTCCGCCCAAACCGACAGGCTTGAGCGGGAGGTTGCGGAGTTGCGCAAGCAACTTGCGCAAGCGCGCATCGACGTCCGTAATGGCGACGCTCAAGTGGCAACACTTGCTGAAAAACGACTGAAAGAGCTCGACAAACAACTTACCGGTATCACAGGACAACTCGAGAAGTTGCCAGGCACTGCCGAAGTTGAAAAGCTCTCCAATGAGGTTGCCAGCGTTTCTGCATTGCTCACTGAAATACCCGGGTTGAAGCAAGCCCAGGCCGAGCAGGCGATGGAGTATGGCACGCTCCGGAAGTGGGTTGTCGGAATAGGAGTTTTCGGCGCCTTGGCGATTCTGGTTGCTTTAATTGGCAATCTTCGGGTTTCGAAAACCCGTGCGATTGCTGAAGTGGCGAAAACAGAGGCGACGGAAGCGAAGACGTTTGCTCTTGCACTGCAAAATGATGTCGCGGAGCTTGGCAGTCGTGTCGGTGCCGTGGAGAGAGATGTTTACAAAATCCTCTTCAACAAAGAAGCAGTCGAAGAGAGTACTGTTGATGCCATGAGGATCGGCGCTGTATATGAGCTTGACATTCGAAGCGAAGAAAGTGGTGAGGTTTTTACCACGCTGAGAATCGTGCGGACGCAAACTGGTGTCGACATACACGGCATCAAGCGAGCCAGAGACCATCGGGATAATTTCACCAGTTATCCCGTAGCGGATCTTGCCTCAGCAATCCGCCGTGCGTTCAAGCAAGGTCGAATGTCTGGAGTGTCGACACCATCGACAGCAAGGTTGGTGGCTGTCAGTTAAGTAAGTCCTTTTTGAGAAGAGTGGGGGTCCGTTTTGATCCCGCTCTTCTCAACGTATTTTCGAGAGAATGTGTCGATCCATCATTTGTAGCCATACTAGACATCGATCTAGTGTCTCTGCATATGGTCTGTCACGGCTGAAATACGTTACCACACTCACCTAAGCTGTCGCTCGAGACACTGATCTCGTTGCCCCTGACTTTTGGCCAGTGATGCGTTTCCTATTTCTGCACACATGATTTCTTTCTCGTTAGTAAAAAACGAAGTTCTTTGAAGAGATGAGGCAGGCCCCACGAATACGTGAGGGCTTTTTGCATGGTTGTGTAATGTGTGGTATAGTATTACCAGTTAGTACCAGTTAGTTCAAAACATTTCCAATTGAGGAGGCCACCATGGTCAAAAAGCTTTTCGCGTGGCTTATTGCCATGAGCATCTACTCTTGCTGTGTGGCAGAAGGGGCGACCACGCCTTCATACGGCCGGTTTACGGTCGTGGACAAGGGAAGTTACCAAGAGGTAGAGGGGGGAACGTTTGGTTCTGACAACATACCAAAAAACCCGCCACACCAAGCGACAGCAAAGCATGCCATCTTCGTCAATTATTCGACGAAGGAGTTTTTATACTATCGTCTCACTGACGGTGCGTATGAGGCAGTTATCGGCTACGCCGTTATGACACCGTTTCCCCTCACGCTTCCAAAGGATGTGGTGCGCGGAAGAGTGATGCGGATTGTTGAGAAACCGACGTGGTGTCCAAAGGAAGGTGGAACCGTGCGTCAGGCACATCCAAATCTTCCAAAAGGTTGTCTGCCGTACGGCCATCCAGACAATGCCATGGGTGATTGGCGATTCGACATCAGATGGGATGCGCGCGGCTGGGAACTCAACAAACTGCATGGTGTCTCGGTATACGCGGAGGGTGCGTTTTGGACCGAGAAGACACATGGATGTATCCGTCTCATGAATGAAGCGATTTCGCATCTCATTACGCTCCTTGGTCCACATGCAGTTACAGAGGGGATCGAGATCGTGGTTTTTCGGGACAGTATAGTGTCTCTAGACTATAAAAAACTCATTCACTTGGGGGAATAGTCTCAAATCTGTGTCCACAGAGAGCCGTCGCCGTACCCCGGCACGGCTCTTTTTTACACGTTTCCACTTGAACCCCTTGCAAATTATTCATCCATCTGTATAATGCTTGTCATTGTTCATCGG
>CAZDUC010000091.1:292-2619 GCA_964508585.1 uncultured Candidatus Saccharibacteria bacterium | reverse complement strand
TATAATGGTCGGGGAAAATTAGACACTCTTTTCACCTCAACTACCCCCTCCCGCGCGGTACAATTAACTGCGTATGAAAAAGAAATGCACCTCGAAGGACAAGGCGCGCATTGCGCTTAGAGCACTCACTGAAGCAGACACGCTTGCATCGATTGCATCAGAAAACGACGTGCATCCCATACAGGTAGGACTCTGGAAGAAGAAGGCAAAAGAGGAACTCTATACGATCTTTGACAAAACCCATAGTGAATCAGACACGATCAGTACACTAAAGCAACAGGTCGATGAACTCCACCGGATCATCGGTATGCGGGACGAGGAATTGGCCTGGCTCAAAAAAAAAGTTGCCTCGTAGCGTACACGAGCGCAAAGCACTCGTAGACAGGGGGATTGATCTTCCTATCATACGGCAAGCGGAACTCCTCGGCATCGCACGATCGAGTGTGTACACGATACCAACCACGTTGTCCGAGGAGACACTTGTGCTTCAACGCGCAATCGACGAGATCTATACCGCACACCCATACTACGGACAGCGTCGCATGGTCGTTGACCTTATGCGGGAATACGGTATCCACGCAGGACGAGATGCGGTACGTACTGCAATGCAGACACTTGGCATTAGAGCGCTCTATCCAGCGCCGAGTACGAGCACTCCGCATCCCGAGCACAAGGTGTACCCGTACCTTCTCCGTGGCGTCGTTGCCTCCTACCCGAATCATGTATGGGGTACCGACATCACGTACATTCGTATGGAGCAGGGCTTCTGCTACCTCGTCGCATTCCTTGACTGGTACTCACGAAAGGTACTCGCTTGGAGGCTCTCAAACTCACTCGAGACACGGTTCTGCATTGAGGCACTCGAAGATGCGTTTGCCCTTGGACTCCCCGCAATACACAACAGTGATCAGGGGGTGCAGTTCACGAGTCAGGACTACGTGCGGACATTACATGCACACGAATCAATCGCACTCAGTATGGATGGACGTGGACGGTGCATGGACAATATCTTCACCGAGCGTCTCTGGCGTACGGTGAAGTATGAGGACATATACCTCAAGGGATACACAACCATGGACGAGGTGCGTGTGGGACTCACCGAGTACTTCCACTTCTACAATACCAATCGACCGCACCAGTCACTTGGCTATCGCGCACCGGACGAACTCTATTATCAGAGAAAATAATTAACAAAAAACTGCGCGCGTACGGTGGAGGTTTATACCCAGAGACTGTCTATACAAACCCGACCACCTTAATCTGCATCTAAATACACAAAACTAAACTGCTTACTCTCAAGACCTGTTGCTGTTCTTGGAAAGAGACCCTGTCTAATCTCTATATTGGGAAAGGGAGAGAAAAGTTGTGTAATGTCATCCATGTGCACGTCGGTAAACTTTTTTGTATCATTATTTTCAGTTCCTTTTGCTCCGTCATGTTTTGATGCGGATGGGAGTCCTTCAAAAGTGTCAAATAAGTATATGGTACTCTTGGTATCTTTAAAACAAGATGCAATGATTTTTGCAGTGCCACCCTTGTACACACCAACTTGTGCCACGTCTCCACGCAAAGACATTGCAGCACTTTTTGCAAACTGATAGATCATGTAGCTCCTATCAATTTTTACAAGTGTTCTATCTTTTATGCTTTCGTATAACGCAATATACGTTGCATCATAATCCCAAAATCCAGACGAGATACGGCGAATGTGTAAACCAAACAGTGAGAGGGTTCGATTGAGTAAGGTTCTTACTACCGATGTAAACGTACGCATATTTTATGAATTACTTCAAAAATTACTATTTATAATACCAACTCACTATCTTTTCAGTTTGTTTCTGTAAAGAAAAAAGTTCTTGTATTCTCTTTTTTCCCGCTTCACCCATAGTACGAGCACATATTGTATCATTGAGCACTTTCACAACTGCTTGAGAAAAACTTTCAATATCATGAGGGTTGATTACGTAACCCGTTACCCCATCAACCACCAGTTCACGAGTGCCACCATGGCATGTGACGACAACAGCCTTACCCGAAGCCATTGCTTCCAAAGTAATTGTAGGAAATGGGTCAAGGTATATTGAAGGAACAACAACGACATCAGCACTAGCATAACATGCCTTGAGTGTATCTCCGCTAATCCAGCCCGTAAAAAGTATCTGTTCTCCTATACCGAGAGCTTTAATTTCTTTATCAAGTTGTTCCAGGTACTGATTCTCTTTACCCATCACGAGCAAAATGGCATTGGGGATTTTTTTCACTACCTCACTCAGCATGAGTAATGACTGATACGCACCTTTCCCCGCGCTCAATCTTCCCCCAAAGAG
>CAZDUC010000091.1:0-282 GCA_964508585.1 uncultured Candidatus Saccharibacteria bacterium | reverse complement strand
TTTTTTGTGTTCAAGGTGATAATTGTGTTTAAACTGGCTCACTGCTGTCCTATCAACTGACCACTCCTTTACATCAATTCCATTGTGAATAACTTCCACTTTCGGTATACCGTTTTGTATAAGCGCATCACGCAGAGCTTCACTAACGGCAAAAATTTTATCAACATATCGGAGATAATACCTAATACAGATATTCCTCAGTGGATTATACCGTAGCCGGTACGTTTGCATTTGCTTCCAAGAAGAAACCGTGTACCGAGGGGCCTCTGGTGTTATCGGATT
>CAZDUC010000090.1:0-2652 GCA_964508585.1 uncultured Candidatus Saccharibacteria bacterium | reverse complement strand
ACAGCGATGTTTCCTGTGGAGAAGTTCCTCAGGGTGACCTGTGGTGGGCGAGTGCGGTAACCCCTACGGCAATGGCATCATATTCATCATCAAGCGCTTTCTCTGGAGCACCAACAACGAGACGTTTTACCATAGCAATGATAGCGTTCTTATCACTCTTCCCATACCCGGTGACGGCAACTTTTATTTCCTGCGGGCCATACTCACATACGACACACCCCGCTTTCTTTGCGAGAAATATGATAATTCCTCGTGCCTGCGCAACACCGATTGCGGTCTTGATATTTTTATTAAAGAAGAGTGTCTCAATGGCAACAATGTCTGGGGTGTGTGTGGTGAGGAGTGATTCGAGTGTTGTACCAACCTCAAAGAGACGTTCAGTGAGTGCATCCGTTTTTCGTGTTTCAATGCATCCTGAATACAGTAGTACTTCTTTCCCTGAGTGCTTTTCAAGCACCGCAACACCGAGTCTATCGTAGCCTGGGTCAAGTGCGAGTACTCGTGCGTGGTGCATAGTATTATTCACCATCAACCCCACCCTGCTCATCTGCGGTGGTGAAGATATCCTGCACATCTTCATTTGCTTCAAGGGTTTCAATAAGCATTGAGAGCTTTTCACCATCTTCATCCGAAAGATTTATAGGCATATTTGGAATGTAGCCCTCTGCTGTTTTGGTGAATGCCCAGGAAGCCGAACCCCCCACACCGAGCTGGTACCCCTGCTTTGAGAGGAGATGTTTTATTTCTGGGGTGGTACGATTGGGGTTATCGGTCACTGCAGTAATGAGTAGCGCGGTTCCTCCTGGGCCATATGTCTCATAGAGTACTTCGGTAAGAGATGCACCATCCGCAGCCATTCCCTTTGCTACCGCACGGTCGATATTTTCCTTTGGCATCGAGTCTTTCTTCGCGCGTTCAATTGCAGCAATGAGTGCAGGAGAACTTGTGTCCCCTTTTGCTTTTCGAGATTCAACCGCGATAAAACTTGCGTGTTTTGAGAATGTCTTACTCTTTACCGCATCTGTCGCCGCTTTTTTGTGTTTGATCTTTGACCATTTATTATGTCCTGACACAGTATGAATGTATTATGAGAATAATGAGAGTATGTAACCACTCTTGAGGTTTTTTTTCAACTCAGCGTATACCGACAAATACCAAGGACATGCCCCCCGTATTTGTTTCAATCACTGATACCCACACAAGAAGTGTGCGGGGACACACATGCTACAACTGGGTATGTTCCATGTGCGTGTGCGCGCTCGCGGTCGCGACGCGACCGCGAGGAGTCCGCTCCAAGAACCCCTGTCGAATAAGGTAGGGTTCAAGGACGTCTTCAATTGTCGACATCTCTTCCCCCGTTGCTGCAGCGATGGTGTTGAGTCCCACTGGGCCACCGCGAAACTTATCAATAATTGCAGAGAGTACGGCTCGATCTGGTCTCGTGAGGCCATATACATCGATTTCAAGCAAACCAAATGTCTTTTCAATAATTGATGTATTAAGATCGGTCCCCTCAAGCTGTGCGAGGTCACGACAGCGCTTGAGAAGGTAGTTTGCGGTGCGAGGTGTTGCACGACAACGACTCGCAATGTGTTCGAGAAGATCTTTGTGGACACGTACGTTAAGGAGCTCAGCAGAACGACCGAGTATGTGCGCGATTTCTCCATCGGTATAAAACTCGAGCCGAAAGGTGCCTCCAGAGAAGCGTGAGCGGAGAGGAGCAGAGAGGAGAGAAATACGTGTGGTTGCAGCAACGAGTGTAAAAGGTGGGAGATCGAGCTGTACGGTTCGCGCAGAAGGGCCTTTGCCAATAATGATATCAAGTACGCCAGACTCCATTGCGGGATAGAGTACTTCCTCGATTGTTTTTGAGAGACGATGGATTTCGTCTATGAAGAGAACATCGCCAGGCGAAAGATTGGTGAGAATAGCTGCGAGATCACCAACACGTTCAATCGCGGGGCCAGAGGTGGTTTTCATGTTGGTACCGAGTGTCTTTGAAATGAGGTGCGCAAGGGTAGTTTTGCCAAGTCCTGGGGGGCCGTAAAGGAGAATATGTTCGGCAGCATGCCCGCGCTCTCTTGCGGCAGTGAGTAGGATGCGTAAATTTTCTTTAATTTTTGCTTGTCCAACATACTCTTCCCAACTCTGTGGACGGAGGGTCTGATCAAGGTTGCCAGAATAATCTCGCTCAACGGTATTTTTTTGTTCAAGAGGAGCATTCATGGCACTATTGTATAGGAAATCAGTACAGAAAGGGAGGGGGTTGACAAAGAAAACTGATATGCTAGAATAAAAAAGTATCGTTCATTGCATTCGGGAAACCGGATGTTTCTTTTTATTTGAGGAGTTATCGAGCTGATAACCCTTTACGCAATACTTGGCACTCAGAGCGAGGGTATTTTGGTACACGCCTTTGAGCGTGATCGCTGAGATATACCTTAGTTTTGGAGAGTCACTTCTTACGGAAGCTATTGCGTCAAGGGTTATACGTTCGATATGTAGACGAACAATGCAACTGTTGGTGAATATAGCATACCGGAGTGAGTACGTCTTCTTGACCGAGAGGATGGGGAGTTGCATAGCACACAAAAACCGCGAAAGCGGTTTTTGTGTGCTACAGACCTACTCCCCACTACTCATCGTAGAGAC
>CAZDUC010000089.1:0-2659 GCA_964508585.1 uncultured Candidatus Saccharibacteria bacterium | reverse complement strand
TGTGTAGAATCCGTGGCAAGAGCATACGCAACGAAACTCTATGGAGAAAGCTTTACTCGTCAGATTATGGTTACCTTCGAAGACGAAGATCAGTATTTTCGGACACACTTCTCCGTTCAAATATGAAGAATGTTTAAGGTGCATACGATGATACTTATCAAATGTATCCAAGAATTTCTAACTACAATTCCATTTGTGCGTGATGCTGAAGATCTTTCTATCAGGAGATTGTTATGTGTAAAATTATTTGTAGGATTTGCATTGTCCTCGCTCTCATGAGCGGAGGGGTGGTACACGCAGTACAAAATCCATCGTCAGAAAAAAAGTCCCACACTCTCAGCTCACTTTTGAGTGTTGGAACTATCTTCTGCGACAGCGCGAATCGTGGAGGAGTGGTAGCAATCTCCTCGCAACAGATATTTCAAAAGATGATTTTTGTCCAAAATGATGGCACCGTCGGAGATAGCGATATTGAGAGGTATGTCATCACAGTCGTCTGCCGAGATGGCAAAGGCATAACGGGGACAGGATTATCGACCAACGAACTATACCTGAGTAGCGAAGAATAATTCAGGGAGTGTTATTTGACCAAGTTCCAAGGGCGCGAGTTTCATCGCGCTCTTTTCAATAGTATTTCTCTTCCCCTCACTACTCAGCCTCTTGTGGTTTTTGCAGAGCGAGGGTATCTATATCCATTGAGTCTCCGGTGATTTTTGCAACGTCTTTGTCTATTTTTCCCAACTCTTTCTGTGCAGTGTTGTAGTGATTCACCGTTGTCCCGAGTGAATTCCCTACTTTTTTAAAGTAATCATCGTACGCTTTGAGATGTCGTGAGAGACTCTCAACATGCTTCCCTATCTGCTTTGCAGATTCCTCAATCTTAAACGCTCGGAAGCCGTAGAGCACTGACTGGAGGTATGCTGCGAAGGTGGTGGGAGAGACAATAATCACATTCTTGTCCTTGTACGCGTAATCGATGAGTGAGCGTGTATTCACCTTCACTGCCCCCAGCTCATTGACCAAGAGGTCGTAGTAGATTGCTTCTGCAGGAATGTACATAAAGGCAAAGGGGAGTGTGCCATCTTTTGGTCGAATATACTTTGCCGTTTCGTCTATGCGTTTCTTGAGATCATTTTTGAACTCCTTTTCTAACTCTTCGCGTCGTTCAGGGTTTGTTTCATCAACGAGGCGTCGGTAGTTGTCGAGCGAAAATTTTGCATCCACAGGAATCATCCCATCTTTCGTGATGATAATTGCATCAACGGTATCACCACCTGGAAAGCCGTACTGAAGTTTGTACGCTGTTGCAGGAAGCATGTTTTCGAGCGCGAGCTGGAGTGAGGCTTCACCCAAGTTACCACGCTGTTTCTGGTGTGTGAGAATTTTCTCGAGGTTCTGCAGTTGATCCGCAATGGTAAACACCTGCTTTGACGACTCCGACACCTCGGTCACCCCTTTCACCACATTGCGCAGTTGCTCGTTCACCTCTTTGTTAATTTCTTGAATGAGTTCCCTACTCTCCCGAAACTGTGCACGAGCACCTTCCTGCATGACCTTATTTGACTCACCCATTCGTTCATTCATGGTGCGGGTGAGTTCTGCAACTTGCTGTTGAAGCATCAAGAGTCCGTTTGAAGCCATATCCTCTCGCCTCTCCTCTTTCTTAAAGAAAAATATGTACACGAGGAGACATATAATGCCGACAAGTAAAACAAAAATTCCAATTTCAAAAGTATTCATCCGACTATTCTATCATGGCTTTTGTGCTACTATAGAGTAATACAATAGTTAGAAAACATATGGATTTACACACGCAAATAAAGGAAGAACTAAAAACAGCAATGAAGGCGCACGATGCGGTAAAGCTTCGAACAGTCCGGAGTATGCTCACCGCGTTCATGAACGAACTTGTTGCTACCGGTCATACCCCTCAAAATCTGCTCGATGATACGGGAGTACTCACGGTTATCAAACGACTCGCAAAACAGCGAAAGGATTCAATTGCGCAGTTTGAAACAGGTGGACGCGAGGATCTTGCGGTCGTTGAGCGCGAGGAGCTCGTGGTACTTGAGTCATACCTACCAACACTCATGAGTCGTGAGGAAATCAAGCCAATTGTTGAAGCGAAAATTGCAGAAATTGGCACACCAGACAAATCAAAAATGGGCATGCTCATTGGCTCACTTATGAAGGAATTACATGGCAAGGCAGATGGTGCTGATGTGAAAGCGGTGGTAGAGGAAGTGTTGAAGTAGGGTGGCGTGAGTGAGACCTGCAAACCCCCTGCGCGACGAAGTCGCGCAGGGGGTTTTGGCAAGCACTTGCATGATATGCATCTACGTGTCATAGTTAAAGCCGTTTAGTTCACAGAAGGAAATAGAGATGCCACAGTCTACACTAGATGAAGACGGCCGGAACCGACTCAAGGTTTTCATTCGCCTATGGCGTAACGATAATTTAAGGATCGATGATGCACTTACTAAGGCATTGGAAGGAGTCGGTGACAGAGCCCGAAGATTCTATCTTGAAGATGAACTCAAGCGGAGAGCACTACAACGTAAACGTGCTCAAAACAAAAAGCAAAGCAGCCCCCTTACACGGCTCATGGATAACAAAGCAGTTCAGGTAGGAGCACGAGCACACCAGAAACGACTTGTCA
>CAZDUC010000088.1:0-2669 GCA_964508585.1 uncultured Candidatus Saccharibacteria bacterium | reverse complement strand
CGCAGTCAAAAACCCGCAATGAAGCGGGTTTTTTTAGTGCGCGGTAAGAGACTTGAACTCCTGACCGTCTCGGTGTAAACGAGCTGCTCTACCAACTGAGCTAACCGCGCAAAATATCTTAGGAACTCTGAAAGTATATCGAAAATGTGACATTATGCAACAGAAGGGGAACGATAGGGTATACTCAATATATGTTTTCAGAGATTTATTGTGTCGTTCGAGGAAAAGTACAGCGAGTCGGATATCGCGATTCTGTTGAGACGTATGCACGGGAACATGGTCTCTTTGGCTGGATACAAAATACTGGAGATGGAGGAGTTATTGTAGTTTTACAGGGTACTCCAGATGAACTGAAGGCGTGTGTCGTGATGCTTAATCAAGGTTCACCTCTTGCGCATGTCGAGTCAGTTGCTGTAGATTGGCGAACACCACACAAACAGTTTGATGAATTTAAGGTGCTCTAGACAGTACTGTCAAGATGCGAGTATCCAACCAAGCGAAGGAGTCTGTTTGTAACCTGGTGTGATGGTGTGGTAGTTTTACCTACATATGCATAATCAAAATATACCCCAGTGTGTAGGGTTTATCATGGACGGCAATCGTCGGTGGGCACAGAAGCAGGGAGTTTCATCGTTTGAAGGACATGCACAGGGATACGTTGCACTGAAGGGCATGATTGAAGCGGTATATGAGGCGCACATACCCCACATGGTGTGCTACGCATTTTCGACAGAGAATTGGAATCGTTCAAAAGAAGAAGTGGAATACCTTATGAAGCTCCTTGGGCAAGGTATTGCAGAATTTCCCACCATGTCTCGAAAAGAGGGAAAGCGCATTCGAGTTCGTATTATTGGAGAAAGAGATCGACTCAGTCCAGAGCTACAACGAAGCATTGCTGAGGCAGAGAATGACAAGGACGATGAAGTCGCACTCACGGTATGGATTGCGCTTTCGTATGGCGGACGTGCCGAAATTGTCGATGCGGTGAACCGGGCAATCAATATGAGCGCTCCTGTGACCGAGGAAACATTTGCAACACTGCTCTGGACAGGGGAAATGCCTGATCCAGATATCATTATTCGTACAAGTGGTGAGAAGCGTATTTCAAACTTTTTACTTTGGAAATCTGCATACAGTGAGTTCTTTTTTATTGACACACTGTGGCCAGACTTTGGAAAAACTGAATTTCAGAGTATTCTAGAGCAATATGCAAAAAGAGTACGAAGAATTGGGAAATGATCAAACAAAGAATATCGTAGTGCTCTACGAAGATGCCGACTGCCTCGTCATTGATAAACCAGTGGGAGTGATTGTCCATAATGACGGGAGGAGCACGGAACCGACGGTTGTCGATTGGTTTTTAGAGCGCGCGCCTACGGCGCGCGGGGTAGGAGAAACAGGATTCACACAAGAGGGCATTCCGCTTGAGCGTTCGGGTGTGGTGCACCGCCTTGACCGAGACACCTCAGGAGTACTCATCCTTGCAAAAACGCAAGAGGCATTTGGGTATCTCAAATCACAATTTCACGATCACCATGTTCGAAAGGAATACCGGGCTTTTGTGTATGGACATATGCGAGAGAAGTGGGGCACGGTTGATCGGGCAATTGGACGAAGTGCAAAAGATTTTCGGCTCCGCTCGGCCCAACGTGGTGCACGCGGGACGATTCGTGAAGCGGTCACTGATTGGGAGCTCATCGAGCAATCAGACAAATATGCGTATCTTAAAGTGTTTCCCAAAACAGGGCGTACGCACCAAATTCGAGTACATTTAAAAGCAATCGGACGACCAATTGTGGGGGATATACTCTACGCCCCAGAGGAGTTACTGAAAGGAGATTCACTTGGATTTACAAGACTTGCACTGCATGCACATACTATGAGAATCACGTTACCCAATGCAGGCGAGCAGACTTTTTGTGCCCCAATTCCAACAGATTTCGAGAGGGCGAGGAATAGTATTGCGACCGTATGATTCTTGTGTTAAAGTACAGCACACTTTAGAAAAGGGTATTGGGGGCAAGGATTAGTAACATCGTTATCGTATTATGAACACAACAGTAGCAGGAATCGTAGTTTCTTCCGTAAACATGGAAGACCGACAGAACCTTGGGATCAGGGCGGGAGACACCGTGCGTGTACACCAAAAGATTGAAGATAAAGGCAAGACACGTATTCAGGTTTTTGAAGGACTTGTCCTTGCACGAAAGCATGGAAATGAGGCAGGAGCTACCTTTACCGTACGGAAGGTCGTGGACGGTATCGGTGTTGAGAAAATCTTCCCACTCTACTCTCCACGAATTGATAAGATTGAAATTATCCGTCGAAGTACGGTGAGACGCGCGAAGCTCTACTACATTCGTGAGAAGGTGGCGCGCGAGATCAAGCGTCAGATGCGTCGTATGCACCTTATGAGCGAGTCAACAGAATCAGAGATTGAGGTGAAGGCTCAGCAAGAGAAAAAAGTTGCAGAAGAAGCAGCACAAGTTGCCGAAGAGGCACGTCTCGCAGCAGAAGCAGCAAAGGTTGCTGAAGAGGCTTCACTCGCTCAGGCTCCTGTAGAAAATGAATCATCAGTTGAGACAGAGATTCCAAAATCAAAAACTCCAACAGAAGAAGTAAAATAATTGAAACTACATTGAGAAACGCGCGCCCCCAACGGGGGCGCG
>CAZDUC010000087.1:0-2737 GCA_964508585.1 uncultured Candidatus Saccharibacteria bacterium | reverse complement strand
TTAACAATCTATAGACCTCTATCTATATGATTATAATAGTACTCCGCGCTATGGCGGTGTCAACGAGTATTGGGTTATTTGTACTCAAAACCGCCCGCGCGAGGCGCGGGCGGTTTCTGTACTTATAGGAGTATTTGTATTAATTCCTAGACATTCCATGCAAACTCATTCATATCAGCAAGCACGCAGAGCGCATGGCCTTCGGGTTTTACCTTGCGGTAGATTTTTGCAATCATTCCTTTCTCGTCAATGACGAATGTGCTTCGCTCAATGCCCATGTACTTCTTTCCATACATACTCTTCTCCACCCACACACCATAGGTAGTGAGTACCTTTTTGTCTTCATCGGAAAGTAGTGGAAAGGTGATTCCCTCTTTTTCAATAAATTTTTGATGACGTGTAATAGAATCTGCAGAGATGCCAAAGACAAGTGTACCTGCCTTTTGAAATTTCTTTGCAAGTAGAGAAAACTCGTGTGCCTCTGTAGTGCAACCGCTCGTCATATCTTTTGGATAAAAGTACAGGACTACTTTTTTGCCACGAAGTGTGCTGAGCACGACCTCGCTTCCGTCTGAAGACGGAAGCGAGAAATCGGGTGCGAGAGCCCCCTCTTCAATGTTGCTGTTTGTGTGT
This sequence comes from uncultured Candidatus Saccharibacteria bacterium, assembly GCA_964508585.1. Taxonomy (GTDB): domain Bacteria; phylum Patescibacteriota; class Minisyncoccia; order Phycocordibacterales; family UBA918; genus Damh-18. The sequence goes on along the minus strand of CAZDUC010000087.1, from coordinate 2,104 downwards.
GTCATTGGAAAAGTATATCAAATCAACTTCATCAAAAAGAATGTCAATCTACACCCAGAGCGCACTCCATGTACATCAATCGTTCAAATCTCAAAAACAATTCACTTTTTTATTTTCTATTATCTATTTTATATGTTCTATTATCTATTTATTCGAATACACTGCACCGGGCATGCCTCCGAAGCTTCACGGTTGGCTTCGAGGTCTTCTTCATTGATGACGGAGACGACCGTACCATTTTTTTTCACTTCCCCACCAATGAGGTCTGACTTCCCGTCCTCGTCATTCATCTTCCAATTCATTGACGCGAGAAGCGAGCACGACCCACAGCCAATACATTTATTTCGCTGGTGGCTCACAATATTTTTTTTCATTCCCATACACTAGAGGTTAGTTGTTAATGTTCTATCTTTCCATAGGTACACACGGTCGTTTTTTCGGACACGCTCCGTGACAGGAATCGTAACGATATCACCTTTCTTCGCTTCCGTGATTGTCGCTTGTTCTACATCTCGAAGCTCAGAAACCGTCAGAGAGTACACCCCCGTTGTTCTCCCAATAATTTTAAGTTCATCCCCCACTCTAAGTCCTCCAGCATTAAGATGAATCTCTGCAACACCTGCTTTCACAAAATACGTTTCTATGACCCCAATCGCCTCTTTCTCTTTTGTCGCCTTTGATCCACCAACATCGCTGTACGCATCAAGCTCTTGCCCGAGGTAGTAATTACCATGGGAGAGTGTACGGTTGTACACGGTCGCGAGCGAGGCGAGGTATCCCTCAATCCGCTCTTTCGTGTACGTGCCATGCTTCACGTCGAGGAGGGCTTGCTTGTACGCCCGAGTGACGACTTCGACATACTCTGGTGCACGACCGCGTCCCTCAATCTTAAACACCTGCACTCCCGCATCAAGGAGCTCGGGGATTTTATCAATCATGCAAATGTCTGCGGCACTTAAGATGAACTGGTTATCAACGACCATCTCCTTCCCTGTTTCGATGTCGGTGACTTTGTATGCATGACGACAATTTTGTCGACACGCGCCACGGTTTGCTGAAGAGTTATCGGTGTACAAGCTCATGAGGCACCGCCCCGACTGTGCGATGCAGAGCGCGCCGTGAACAAATGCTTCAATTTCCATGAGTCGTCCCTCATTTCCCATGAGTTGTTCTTCTCTGATTTTCTCTGCAATGTATTTCACCTGACTCAGAGTGAGCTCGCGCGCGAGCACCACTCTATTTGTGAGTGGAGCAAAAAACTTCAGTGACTCGTAGTTGGAAACAGAAAATTGCACCGAGACGTGGACGGGCATGGTGATTTCGTTACAATACTGTATCGTCGCAAAATCAAAAGCGATAATGGCGTCGACGCCATTATCTTTCCCCGCATCAACAATTTTTTTCATGAGCTTTGTATCGTGGTCGTAGAGGAGTGTATTCACCACAAGGTATGCTTTTACATTGGATGCGTGGCAGATGTCGGCGACCTCCTTGATGTCGGCAATGGTCATGTTGTCGGCTGCCCGAGCACGCATGTTGAGCTGAGTGACCCCAAAGTAGATACTGTCGCACCCTGCCTGAATTGCGGTCGTAAGCGACTCGAAGCTACCTGCGGGTGACATTATTTCCGCTTCATCGGGTGTAATCATAGTGCAAAAGTGTACTTGGTATTCACTGAAGAAGCAAGAAGAGAGTTACATCGATGTTCATTTTACGCTTGTTTCGCTATCATTTTTCGATATACTGTTTGTACTATGATAAGAAATAAACATGAGGTGGTTATTCGAAACAAGCATATACCAACACAGAGAACGCAATCGGTGACCATGAAAAAAGTATACGCGGACTAGAGCAAAAACGAGATGAGATTATACAGGTTCTGAACGATCTTTCAAAAGAAGCTCCGCATGAAGCATCTGAAATTTCTATTCTCTCAGATGAAGCTCTTGGTGAAATTGATCCGGAACTTTCAGAGATACGAACACAGTGCGATACTGAAAAGAAAAAGCTCCAAAAGTTATTCAGTGATGCCTGGGACGATGCTCACGCAATAAATGCTCGTAAGGAAGCCAATGAAAATCACATTGCACTGGATAAGGAAATT
>CAZDUC010000086.1:0-2900 GCA_964508585.1 uncultured Candidatus Saccharibacteria bacterium | reverse complement strand
AAATGCACTACCGTACACACCTCACCTTGACAAATACTTTTGCGCAAACCATTTTGCGCCTTCTACCAAGAACACAATTCCTATGAGCCACACAATAACAAACAGTACCCAGTACCCAGAAATAGGTGTTAGATCAAATATCGATTCGAAAAATGGTACGTATACCGCTGCCAAAATAGAGAGCATCCCCACGCACACCCCACCAATGAGATACGGATTATCAATGAGCGAGTAGGTATATACCGGTGCATGCAAATTTCTCAAGCAGAATGAAATGACCAAAATGTATGAACTGAAACACAAAAAGAGAACACTTTGTGCGGTCTCGAGTGAAATTCCTAACTGAATGAGGACGTAGTATAAGACAAAAAGTGACGTCGACGTCACCGTCCCTACCCCAAGGACCAAGAACAGCACCGTCCGATCAAAAAAGATTTTACTATCCTCTACCCCCTTTGTTGCTGGCTGTCTGTCAAAAGCAAATGCAATGGCGGGAAGACTGCCGGTGAATAGATTCACCCATATGATTTGTACGGCAGTAAGTGGCAGAGCAATCCCTGCAAGAATACTTCCCCCAATCAAGATAACTACATCCAATGAATTTGACATGAGGTATACAAAAATCTTTTTTATGTTTGCGAGCATTTGTTTGCCCTCACTAATGGTTGCGACAATCGTTTGAAAATTATCATCGATGAGAATGAGATCTGCGATACTTTTTGCCACATCACTCCCTGAACCGAGTGCGATACCGATATTTGCAACCTTAAGCGCTGGGCCGTCATTTACCCCATCTCCTGTCATTGCAACTACCTCTCCCATCGATTGGTACACCTGCGCAACGCGCACTTTATCTGCAGGTGTCACCCGAGCAAAGATGCGTAATCGCGGAAGCATCTCGCGTAACGTATCATCTGTCACCTGTTCGAGTTGCGCCCCAGTCATGACTGCTGACTCATCAATATTCCATCCCAAAGCCTTCCCCACTGAGACCGCAGTTCCTGGAAGATCTCCCGTAATCATCACCACCCTTACACCGTATCCTTCGATTTTTTCGAGTGCCGGTAATACCTCTGGTCGAATCGGGTCAACAAAACTCAGTACTCCTAAAAAGGTAATGTCTCGAATAATCTCAGGATGAAGTACCTCTTCATTGGTGTGGGGAGTGACGAGTGCGACACCAATGACTCGCCTTCCCGCGTTACTCATGCGCTCAACCGCCTCGAGTGCTCGTAAATACACCTCCTTATCCATGTATGAACGAGCAAGGAGGATATCAGGCGCTCCCACAACCACATGCGCATCCTCAAACTGTGCATACGCCCCGGGAAGAAAATGTGTGGGTATTTTTGAAACTGAAAACTTGTGGGTTGAATTAAAAAGAAGTCGAATGGTCGCTGCTTCTCGGTCTCGCTCGGTAAACCGAATGCCATGCATTCCTGCAGCGCGAACAATATTGATCTCAAGTGGGGACCCCGACATAACCCACATAGCTGGAGGTACGGTATCGTCCTCGATAACCACATCACTGTTACACGCAGCAAGTCGTAGTATTTCTTTCTGCACGATTGAGTATCGCTTCCTTGGTGTATTCTCAAAAGATGAGGTGGCGAATAGTTTATCAAACGGAGTGATGTCGACGAGTTCCATTTTTGCCTGTGTCAATGTTCCGGTCTTGTCGGTCATTACCAATGTTGTCGATCCAAGTGTCTCAGCAGCGGAGAGGCTCCGCATGATGCCATTTCGCTTAGCAATACGTTCAACACCAATGGCAAGCACCGCGGTGAGTCCGATGGGGAGTGCCTCAGGAACCGCACCCACGATTATGGCAATTGAAAGAAGGAGCATGTCGTAGAGTGGCTCCGCTTTGGAGATTCCCAACACAAAAATGCACAACACAATAAGAGAGGCACTCACGGTAATCACCCACGCAAGCTTTCCTATCGCAACTTGGAGAGGTGTCTTCTCTGATTCAATTTCTTCGGTCAGTTGTGCCAGAGCACCGAGCTCGGTCTGGTACCCGATGTGCGTAACTAGTGCATACGCAGAGCCATCCACCACATGCGTTCCTGCAAACACCATGTTTCCTCGTTCTGCAAGGACCGCTGTCTCGGGGAGTATCCCCGTGTGTTTTGTGACCGGGAGCGCTTCTCCGGTAAGAATCGCTTCATCGACACCGAGTCCACTCACTTTAATGAGTCGTGCATCAGCGGTAACTCGAGCACCACGAACGAGGTGAATAATATCTCCAGGAACAATGTCTCTCGAATCAATTTCCTCCTCGCGTCCATTGCGCACCACACGAGCGCGCTCGGTGATGTACGAACGCAAATCGGCAATTGCTCGCTCGGCCTTGTACTCTTGAAAAAATCCAAGCGCAGTATTAATTAATACGGCAAAAAAAATAATCCCTGCGTCGAACCACTCTCCCAAAATGAGTGTAAGGAGTGTTGCAAAAAGCAAAACCACGATGAGTGGGTTTTTAAATTGGTGCGCAACGATTTCAATAACTGAAGAACCACTATCCAAAATAAGTTCATTTTTCCCAAAGAAAGTCGATCGCTCTTCTTTCTTGCTCGTCTCAATTCCCTCTTTGAGATTTGTATCGTACGTATTCTCAAGGGCATCAGTGGTGATTGCCCAGGGATATTTTGGTACCTCAAACATACATCTCTAGTATACCAAGAGTGTGTGCTAACTCAGATACCATCCATGCGTAAAATTTGGTACGATACTGTGCGTACCGTCGTGTACAAGCACAAAGATACTACGGTTCCCAAGTTTGAAATATACGTGCGGGTGAGACGGTCTGGGAGACCGTCGCAAGACTCATTGAGAGTTTTTACGAGTGAAGCGAAGCAAAAAATCCAATGAGTGGACAGCTTCAGTATGAAGTCGTT
>CAZDUC010000085.1:0-2907 GCA_964508585.1 uncultured Candidatus Saccharibacteria bacterium | reverse complement strand
ACATACACGTAAAACATAAATATATTGTACGACTTGCGACAATAAAAAAGTAGGTGTGGGAGCAAGCGATTAGGGAAAAGTATTATATTCCCAAGGAAAAACCCACAAATTAGACCCCGAAAACGACAGTGCCCCCGGGTGGGCGGGGGCCTGAAGTTTAAAAGAAAGAGCGCGGTGTCAGAAACGGCTCACTATTCTAGATAGACACGGTTCAAAATGAAGTCCACAGCAGAGCTACCGAAGTAGTAAGCGCCGTCCCAGTTCAAAACCTTCGGAGGGGTGCCACTTCCGACGAGAAGATACGGTGATGTCACGTAGATCAGCGCACCGCTTGAGTTGAACTTTCGGACAAAGTCATCGGTGGCCGGAGTTTTTATTCCATAGACATTGTCATCCCCATCAACCATTATCCGGTCAAAAGAATTTGGCTCAGAGCCAAAGGTCACAGTGCTCGTATGACTCAGCATAGTTCCCGCCAAATCATACTTGGCGACAGCAAAGTCATTGTTGGAGTTCCCAGCATTGTAGGTGAAGTAGAACACCCCGGCAGAACTCGATGTCATCTGTAACAGATTGTCAGTAGCAACCAACGGTAGCCCTATGAAGTTCATCTGTGTACCACCGAGTGCTAGGTTGTTCACATCGTATCTGTAAACTCGCCACTCCAGTGGCGAAAGTACCTGACTAACAATCAGGAGGTACAGATAGTCGTCCAGAACGACAACACTTCGTGGATACCCAGCAGACGCCCAGTCGTTTGTCAGTAACCTGTACTGGATGTTCACTCCGACCAATTCGACAAACAGATTCGCCTGTTCGTAAACGATACGAGCTTCAATATCGTGAAAAGAGTTAGTTGGCACTGTACGGCTTGCACTTCCTACCCCACCGCCATAGCCAATCATACGGGGCTTTTCCGAACCGCCACACAAATCGTGCCAACTACCTATACTCCAGTAGTTAAAACATGAGGTGGTGGTGTTGTAAACCAACAGACCTTCGGCCGTCAGCATGAGGTCACGCTGTGTGGTCGTGACTCTCGGTATCAACAACCCCCTTTTGCCGTTATTCGGCAATGCGTCGCCGTTGATATCGAGGAGTGCTGACGGAGCAGGAGCTGATCCGTCCACATTGATCCCGATATTCTGGGACCAAAGTTCCGCACAGAAAATCACCGCACAGAGGGTGACGAGTAACTGTTTCATCTTGCAGGTTTTAGAGGTTCGTGTTGTGTTCCTCGGTTATTATCTCAGAATCTTTTTTATCGTCGCAACTTAATCCTGTTGAAAACAAAAACCACCCTTTCGGGTGGTTTTTGTTTGGCAAACTTTCAACAAATATTAATCTGTTTAGAGTTACCGACTACTGCGATTAAGCAATACCGTTCAAGAACAGAGCGTCTGTCTTGAAGTCGTTAAGGTTAAACTCGTAGTAGTTAGCGTTAGTGTCGTCAGTTGCTGTACCCCAGTTGATAGACTCAATCTTTATAGAGTGAGAACCATCAGTTGGTGTTGAATCAGCAGCGTAGATAACAGTTAACGTAAACTCTCTAGTCTCTCCATCTTCAACATAGAAGACGTTAGCATTGTCTTCTGTTTCAACAGAATCCGATTCTAGAAGGTCTGAGCCAAGTACTGGAGTACCAGCTGTAGAAGTTACTGAGAACTCTACACCCTGTCCTGCAGCGTTAGCGTTAGCAACCTCAGATGAACGGTCGATGTACATGTCTCCATCAAATGCAGTTACTTCGAACTTGACTTTGTATGTACCCTGATCATCTTCAGTAGCGGCATCAGCTTCGAATGTTCGCTCTGCAGTAGCAGATACGAACTCTACCATGATACCTTCGTCATAAGTAGCGTGAGCTTCTCCAGCAGCTGTACCTGTAAGGTCACCAGCAGCAAGAGATTCACCAGACTCATCTTCAGCATCGATAGCGTCGACTTCTGTAGCTGTAAGTTCAGCCTTTACAGTGTCTCCGTTGTCGAGAGCGCCGTCAATGTTCTGTAGGTCTACAGTAACCATGAATTCTGCTTCTTCTCCAGCATCGATAGTGAAGTCTAGATCCGTATATGTGACAGCTCCACCTGTTGGAACGTCCTGAGAATCAACCTCTTCGCCATCCATCCATAGAGTAGAGTTGATTATGATAACAGCCTCATCTGTCTCACCTGTTGTAGTGAAGAGTACTGGAATCTCGTCAACCCAGATATCAGAGTCACCCTTTGCTTCTAGAGTAAAGGATAGAACTTCTACGTTCTCTGTGTCATCAGCGTCATCGACGTCGAGAACATGAGCTTCGTTGATAGCATCGTCGTCAGAATTTAGAGCAGCCTTGAGCTCGACATCAGTTGCACCTGCAAAATCATCGAAGTCAAATAGCTTCTCGAGTTCATCATCAGCTACAGCATCAGTTACATCCAGAGTGAATGCATCTGTTGTGACAACTCCGTCTCCATCCTCAAATCGGACGTTTGAGACACCAACGTTGAACTGGTCTGTATCTACATCACCAGAATCAAGGTTGTTAAGCGCTGTAACAGCGATTGTTAGTCTCTCCTCATCTCCTCCGCGGATGATAACACCGTCAAGTGAAATTGACTTTGTGTAAACATCGTTGTTCTCGTTGAAGTCCTCAGCATCAGCTTCTCCAACCATTTCGCCATCAAACCATACAGAAACAGATTCTGCGTAGTCTTCTAGCTTGTCAGAGTCAGCGCCTGTGTTCTGAGCGAATTCAACTTTGACTGATGTGATTTCAACATCAGACTCATCGTCAGCTTCGATGTCGAAAGCGAGAACTGCTACGTCCTCTTCTCCCTCACCTACATCCTCACCAGAAAATTCTGATGTAAGGTCAACTGTGATGTCTCCTGTTCCTCCAGATAGAGGTCCTGAGTTATCATC
>CAZDUC010000084.1:2244-3418 GCA_964508585.1 uncultured Candidatus Saccharibacteria bacterium | reverse complement strand
ATGCATAGTTGTATTTGTCAATTTTATTGACTATTTATGAATTAAGGACTAAAATGGAAAAATGAAGGACTTTAATGTGTGAAATAGACAAAAACAATCACCAAATTGATTCGGTGATTGTTTTGTCTTTTTTTATCTCACCATGAGGTGAGACGGAGCCCGAGGGCATTGTCTTAACATCATACACCAAAAACTAAAGCAATCATTATGGAAAATCTTATTGAACAATTGAAGAACTTAAACCTATCTGATAAAGAGGCGCGGGTGTATATCTCGCTTCTTGAACTTGGGCCCTCAACCCCGTATAAAATTGCCAAACGAGCGCGCCTCAAGCGTCCCACCGCGTACGTCATTGCTGAAGAACTGGTAGAAAAGGGGCTTATCATACAGGTGACAGGTGAAAAAAATAAACTGTACATGGCGCGCTCTCCTGAAACATACTTCGAGGATGTTGAAAATAAATTTCGAATGGCAAAAAGAGCACTTCCTGAACTCATGGCGCTTCAACGAAAGACGAGTGAAAAACCAAACATCCTCTACTTTGAAGGGGTAGACGGGATGAAGCAGGCATATGACTATCGACTCAAGGAATTTCATGGGAAAGAGATTGTGGGATTTTTTGCACGAACAAATGATATTAGCCCAGAGCTATCAGAAAAGGTCTTCTATCCATGGAATGAGTACAAGCAAAAGCATGGTATCAACGTGCGGGGGTTTACCCCTGATAATGCAGGGCTACAATCCTACGACAAATTTTTGAGCGCCGATGGCAAGGGAGGTAAAATTCTCGCACGCTTTCTTCCTGAAAGCATGTACGGCGCGGACTGCTCCCTTGAGATTTTTGAGTGGGGTGTACGCATCGTCATCATGAGCTCCAAACAAGCACTCATCATTGAGAGTGAGAAGTTTGCACGTACCATGACAGATGTATTTGAGTTGCTATGGGATAAAACGAAGGGGGAATTTAGGAATCCTAAAAATATTAAGCTCCCGTAGCGGACAAGCGAAAAATTCACAAGGTGTACTAGACGTACAGTGTAGTCGCTTTTTGTGTAGATGATACATATATATATCTTCAACACAACCTTTGTTTTTGAGAGTAATCCTAGGAATGAAGAAGAAACGTAAGGACGCTCATTTTTACATCAGTTACGAGGGGCGGATTGAAAAACTC
>CAZDUC010000084.1:0-2144 GCA_964508585.1 uncultured Candidatus Saccharibacteria bacterium | reverse complement strand
ACCTCAAAATGAAGGTGATTCCCCGTCGAACGCCCTGTCGACCCAACATATCCAATCACCTCACCTGCGCTCACTGTTTCTCCAACAACAACCGCGTTGCTTGAATTATGTGCATAGAGTGTCTGTGTGCCATTTGCGTGCTTGATAACAACATACAATCCATACCCACCGTTATACCCAGAACCTTTTGAAACAATCACTTCACCACCTGCTGCAGCATAAATAGGGGTTCCAGCTGGCGCTCCGTAATCGACTCCATTGTATCCATGAATACCCTGTGTACGTATTGCTCCAGGGAGTGGGTGAGAAAATCCCGCACTTCCATTTCCTGTCGCGACCGTCGCACCCTTTGCTCGTGCGAGTTTCGTGGTCTTTTTTGCAACTGGTGGCTGAGTAATGACCCCGCCTGGAACAACAATGGTGTCTCCTTCAGTAATGTCTGTCTCTGATGCAAGCTGATTGTATGCCATCATATCAGCAACGTCACCTTCATACTTTTTTGCAATGGACTGCAACGTGTCTCCTTTTTTTACCACATGTCGTACCCCCGTAATTGGGAGAATAACGAGAGAATCACCAGGCTTAATTTTACTTGCGTTTGAAATACTGTTTGCCCATAAAATAGTTTTTCCACTCACATCAAACATCTCTGCAATTTCTGAAAGGGTGTCTCCTTCACGAACGGTGTACATGCTGATTTCACCATTCATCGTCTCGATATTTACCGCTGTATCTTTTCCATCGATATCACCTTGTGGCACGAGTGCTCCATCTTCGACAACGATATCGCCTCCTCCCAAAAGAGGATTTGGGTCACTACTGAGCGCTGCGCGTAAGAGGGGCATGGTCTGAATACTTATATCTTGTGCAAACATCACCGGCTGTTCTTCATCTTTTGCTGAGGCAGTATCAAAAAAAGCAGAGACGACACTCGTGTATACAAAGAGTGCAAGTGCCCCAACAATACCCACAAAAACCAGCTCACGCATGAGTCGGTGTGTTGGTATATATGTCATCCATTCTATGTTCGACACACGTTGTCGAAGAGAGGAATTATGATGGTGTTGTGTGATAAGCGTAAGTTATGGACTCTCCGCATGACAACCACTACGGTATATTCTGAAAGAAAAAGAGTGAATGTTTCGGCACTCTACAGCCTAGCCACAATTGGGCGCAGGTACAATCATAGCGAAGAGGGAAAGAAGGTCAACCTTGCAAAATCATCTTTTCCACAGTCTCTTTGTGAGTGGAAATACACGGCGAACTATATCGATATTTCGACTATTGCCCTATAGGGTAATTGTGGTTTAATTTTTTGCTCGCGTTCGTTTATCCACAAAGACTCTCCGTGACTCCTCGTGCTATAGTTGGTGCTCATTTGTAAATTTACCCATGGAGTATCTCGAAGGACTCAATGAAGCTCAAAAAAATGCAGTCACCACCACTGAGGGTCCTCTTCTTGTACTCGCTGGAGCGGGCTCTGGTAAGACACGAGTAATCACGCACCGAATTATTCACCTTATCCTTGGTGGCGTCGCACCCGAAAAAATTCTTGCCGTGACATTTACCAACAAAGCTGCAAAAGAAATGCGTGAACGTGTGACGAATCTCATCGGTGCTCATACCACTCGCGAACGTGCAACTGACAGTGGGGTTCCGCTGGTGACCACGTTTCACGCCCTCGGTGTGCGTATGCTACGTGAACACCATGAGGTGTTTGGGCTTAAAAAGCAATTCACCATCTACGATCGTAGTGACTCTCTCGGTGCAATACGGAAGGCAATGGAACAAACAGGTCATGATCCAAAGCAGTTTGAACCAAAGCGCATACTTTCAATGATTTCACGAGCGAAGGGAGATGCAATTACTCTACCGACGTTTCTTAGTGACGCACGATCATATCCCGAGCGTGTTGCTGGAGCAGTGTGGGGTCCGTATGATGCACTCCTCAAAGAAGCACACGCGCTCGACTTTGATGACCTTCTTGCAAAAACACTCTCCATGCTCAAAAGCCACCCACCGATTCTCGCTTCCTACCGAGAGCGTTTCACCTATGTGCACATTGATGAATACCAGGACACCAACCGTGTGCAGTTCGAAATCGCGAGACTTATTGTGGGAGAAAGAGCAAATCTTTGTGTGGT
>CAZDUC010000083.1:0-3542 GCA_964508585.1 uncultured Candidatus Saccharibacteria bacterium | reverse complement strand
TCTCACAGTTCATGCAACAGCAGAACATGCTCGCAGAACTCGAAGGACTCCGTACACTCTCTGCACTCGGTCCTAGTGGACTCACCCGTGAACGTGCTGGTTTTGAAGTACGTGACGTGCACACGTCACACTATGGTCGCCTTTGCCCGATTCATACCCCAGAAGGTCCAAACATTGGTCTCATTCTTCGCCTCGCTATGTACGCACGGGTGAATCGTTTCGGTATTATTGAGACACCGTACGCTAAGGTTGAGAAAGGAGTGGTTACCGATGATATTGTGTATCTCAATGCACATGAAGAAGAGCGATACCATATCGCGCACGCCGCAGTTGAGGTAGATGATACAGGAAAGATTAAGCCCGATACTCTCGAAGCACGCTATAAGGGCGAGCCAGTCATTGTTGCTAAAAAGCAGATTGAGTACATCGACATCGCGAGTAACCAGGCATTCTCTGTTGCAACGTCGATGATTCCGTTCATCAATCACGATGACGCCAACCGTGCACTCATGGGTTCAAATATGCAGAAGCAGGCAACGCCCTGCATCGTACAGGAAGCACCACTCGTCGGGACAGGTATTGAAGAACTCGCTGCACGCGATACAGGACGAATGATTATGGCGCAAGAAGCGGGAGAAGTTGTGGAGGCGGACGCGAGACATATTGTCGTCAAGAATAAAGACGGAAAGAAAAAAGAGTACACCCTCACTACATTCCAGCGCACGAACGATTTCTCCGCATTCTACCACCGCGCATCAGTATCAGTCGGTGAGAAAGTGAAGCGAGGCGACGTACTCGCGAATACCTCTTCAACAGATGAGGGACAGATGGCACTTGGACAAAACATGCTTGTTGCGTTCATGAGCTGGTCTGGAGCAAACTATGAGGACGCAATCATCATCTCAGAGCGTGTCGTGAAGGATAGTAAATTCTCCACCATTCACCTCGATGAGCTCGAAGTCTCTGTGCGTGATACAAAACTCGGTCCAGAGGTGACGACCCCAGATATTCCAAACGTCAGTGAGCTTAAGCTACGAAACCTTGATGAAGAGGGAATCATTCGGGTTGGTGCTGAGGTCCGACCGGGTGATATTCTCGTCGGTAAGGTTACTCCGAAGGGAGAGACGCAACTCACCCCAGAAGAGCGGTTGCTTCGGTCTATCTTTGGAGAAAAAGCGAAAGATGTAAAAGACACATCACTTCGCCTCGAAGCAGGAAAGCGTGGTCGTATTATTGGGGTAAAAATCTTTACCCGTGAAAATGGTGACCAGCTTGAGAGCGGTGTCATCAAACGTATCCACATCACCGTTGCACAGGTACGAAATGTATCAGTGGGTGACAAACTCGCAGGACGCCACGGAAACAAAGGTGTTATTTCTCGCATCCTCCCAGAAGAGGACATGCCATACACGGAAGATGGAAAGCCGGTCGATGTGATCCTCACACCACTGGGCGTACCTTCACGTATGAACCTTGGACAGATTCTTGAACTGCACCTCGGTATGGCTGCGAACACACTTCAGTACCAGGCAATCGTGCCACCTTTTGCGGGCGCAACTGAAAACGAAGTGAAGGCTGAGCTCGTTGCTGCAGGACTTCCATCAGATGGAAAGGTGTGGCTTCGCGACGGTCGCACCGGTGATACCTTTGCACAGCGTATTTCAATTGGCTACATGTACATCTTAAAACTTCACCACATGGTGGAGGATAAGATCCACATGCGCTCTATTGGTCCATACTCACTTATTACCCAACAGCCACTCGGTGGAAAGGCGCAGGTAGGAGGACAGCGATTTGGAGAAATGGAAGTATGGGCGCTTCTTGGATATGGCGCTGCGTACACACTCCGTGAAATGCTTACCATTAAATCAGATGATATTGTTGGACGTTCAGCAGCTTTTGACGCAATCGTCCGTGATGAAAAGATCAGTCACCCTCACACCCCGGCAGCATTCAACGTACTCGTCAACCAATTACGTGGTCTCTCGCTCGATATTGACCTCAAAAAAGATGAAGCAGATCGTCGTTATTAATTCGTAGTCTTTAATCGTCATATATGAAAACACAAGCTCCACAGCAATTCAGCGAAATTTCGCTTAAGCTCGCGTCACCAGAGCGTATCCTTGAGTGGTCAAAGGGTGAGGTTACCAAGCCTGAAACCATCAACTACCGTACGCAACGACCAGAGAAGCACGGTCTCTTTGACGAGCGAATCTTTGGACCAGTTGAAGACTACGAATGTGCGTGTAAGAAGTACCGAGGTATTCGCTACAAGGGTATCACCTGTGAGAAATGTGGTGTTGAAATCACCCGCTCAATCGTTCGACGAGAGCGCATGGGGCACATCGATATTTGTGTTCCGGTGTCACATATCTGGTTTCTTCGCGGAGTTCCATCACGTATTGCACTTATTCTCGGAACGAGCGCAGCGAGTATTGAAAAGGTGGTCTACTTTGCAGGGTACATCGTCACGAAGGTAAGTCAAGATGAGAAAAATCGGGTACTGAAAGAGCTCGATGTTGAATTTAAGGCAAAGTACAAGGACTTAAATTCTGAGAATGCTCGCGAGGAACTCAAGACACGCATGACTGATATCAAGCATGAGATTGAGAGTATCTCTGTTGGCTCGATTCTCGACGAGATGCACTACCACAAGTACTCAATGAAGTACTCGACACTCTTTGAAGCACGTATCGGTGCTGAAGCGATATACGACATTTTCAAAAAACTTGATCTCGTTCTTCTTCGCGATCGACTTGATAAAGAGCGTGAGACCGCGGGTGCTGCTGAGCGCGCAAAGCTCGACAAACGACTCTCACTCATTAAGGGAATGATTCATGCAAACGTGCGTCCTGAGTGGATGTTTCTCACCCGTATTCCGGTGATTCCACCAGCGCTCCGTCCTATGGTTGCACTCGAAGGAGGACGTCATGCATCATCAGATCTCAATGACCTCTACCGACGCGTTATCAATCGAAACAATCGACTCAAAAAATTGATTGATATCATGGCGCCTGATGTGATTCTTCGAAATGAGAAGCGTATTCTTCAGGAAGCTGTTGATGCACTCATTGATAACTCAATTCGTCACGGTAATACGACCTACTCTGCAATGAGTCAGGCACAGCGTCGTCCGCTCAAGTCACTCTCAGATTACCTCAAATCAAAGCAAGGGTACTTCCGCCAAAACTTGCTTGGAAAACGAGTGGACTACTCTGGGCGTTCAGTGATTGTGATTGGACCAGACCTTGCGCTTGACCAGTGTGGTCTTCCAAAGCACATGGCTCTCGAACTCTTCCGTCCATTTGTGATTGCGCAACTCTTGAAGCAGGAACTTGCATATAACATTCGTGGTGCGGGACGTCTTATTGAAGATGGTGTGCCAGAGGTGTGGGCGATTCTTGAGAATGTCATTCGAGATCGTCACGTACTCTTGAACCGTGCACCAACACTGCACCGTCAGGGTATTCAAGCGTTTCGTCCGGTACTCATTGAGGGAAATGCAATTCAGGTGCACCCACTCGTCTGTCGTGCCTTCAACG
>CAZDUC010000082.1:0-3618 GCA_964508585.1 uncultured Candidatus Saccharibacteria bacterium | reverse complement strand
AAGTGATTTCGATAGTCAATCGGAATCACTTTTTTCTATGTCAATACAGTCGTTATTTCGATGTATTAGTAATTGTGCCTATTGTGAATAGGACAACAGACACCTTGTTCGAACTCGACCATAGCTTGATTTAATTTGGTACGTTACAATGAATAAACTAATTATGAAAAAAACAATTTCTAAAAGTGGCTTCACACTCATTGAGCTCCTTGTGGTGATTGCGATTATGGGTATTCTTGCATCTGTGGTGCTTGCATCACTCAACAACGCGCGTGATAAAGCAGACAACGCCGCAATAAAGGCTAATCTCGAAGGAAGTAAATCTCAGTCAGAGATCTATAGTCAGAGTTCAAATGGTGTGTATGAGGTCACTGATGGGATTGATAGTGTGTGTGTAAATACCGCATTATCGGCAGTTGCGGGTATTGCAGACAATGTCCTTGCTGCAGATACGGTAAATGGGCTGAGTGCAGTCGAGTGTAACGACGACCCCACAAGCTGGGCTGTCGGCGCACAGCTTGTGGGAGATAGTGCTGGTAGTTACTACTGTGCTGATAGTCTTGGGTTTCGAGGTGAGCTTGTGGGAACTGTTGGTGTTGAATTTGCGCCGGGGGACCTTGTGTGTAACTAGTACGAACATGATGCACGATACTATATAATGTTGATATGAGAAAAAGTTATGTTGACCGACGTACATATGGTTTCACACTCATCGAGCTCCTCGTGGTGATTGCAATCATTGGTATCCTCGCATCTGTGGTACTTGCAGCGATGAGTTCGTCTCGAGATAAGGCTGATAATGCTACTATTCAAAGTAATTTAACACACGCACGTGCACAGATAGCCTTATACTATGATATTTCGAATCAGAGATACGAAGTCAATAATGCAAATAATAGTGTTTGCATAAATTCAAGATCTGCTAACCCAAAGGGCATTTTTGATTTTGTTAGTGCTGCCGATGCCAACAATGGTCCAGGAGTTGTGATCTGCAACGATGACCCGACACGATGGGCGGTTGCAGCGCAGTTTGTTGGTAGTTTTTCAAATCAGTACTACTGTACGGATAGTGTTGGATCAGTAAAGATTATCACCGGAACAGTTGGTGGAGGAGGTCCGAATGATTTCGCTCCTGCAGCGCTCGTTTGTCCATAGCTTTAGTTTTCTCCTTGAGGATAGACCTCGGCCGATTCTCCCGAGGTGTTTCCTTGGGAACATTGACAGGATGAAATTGTATACGTAACTACGCTTCTTTATTTGCATGGACACATATTGGTACATCATCTTTTTTCTTCTCGGATCAGTGATTGGGAGTTTTCTCAATGTGGTGATTTACCGTCTCCACACGGGACGATCTCTCTCTGGGCGTTCGCACTGCATGAGCTGTGGGAAAGAGCTCTCCTGGTATGAGCTGTTCCCGGTGTTTTCGTACCTACTGCTTCGAGGGACGTGTAGTGTGTGCTCTGCGTACATTCCTTCACGGTATTTACTCGTTGAGGTACTCACCGGAACGCTCTTTGCGCTCGTGTGGCACATCTTCTCATACGACAGTGTGTTACTCATACTCACCCTCGTTCTCGTATCAGTGTGTGTCGTCATGCTCGTCTATGATGTGCGACACATGATCATTCCCGATGAGCTCACTCTTGCAGTGGGTGTGGTAGCACTCTTCTTCCTTGGATACACTGTGTTTTTGAATCGCGATACGTCACTCATTCTTGAGCACATGCTCGCTGGGATTTGTGCCACACTTTTCTTCGCTGGGCTCTGGTACGTCTCGAAGGGGAAGTGGATTGGATTCGGAGATGTGAAGCTTGCGTTTCCGTTTGGGCTTATGGTGGGTATCGGCGGGGCCTTCTCAATGGTGGTGCTTTCCTTTTGGATTGGTGCGGTTATCAGCCTCTCACTTCTCGGGCTTGAGCGACTGACGAAAAGGGGAAAAAAACGCTTACACTTTCTCCCATCTCAGCTTACAATGAAGAGTGAGGTACCATTTGCACCGTTCTTCATTGCAGGGTTCCTTGCGGTACAACTTTTTCATGCAGATATTTTCACCATCACATACACACTGTTCTTCTAGAAGAGGAATCGGAGGGACGATGCGAGGCTTCACACTCATTGAGCTTCTCATCTCTGTCTTAATTATTGGGATTATTACGACACTGGTGATTGTGCGCTACAAGCAGTTTGATAGTACGGTGCTCCTCAAAAGTGCTGCGTATGAAGTTGCATTTACCCTCAGAGAAACGCAGGTTCAGTCGGTGAGTGCAGCACGAGGAGCGGGAAATAATTTTGATTACCCTCGAGGGCTATCCTTTACTCCGGGAGCAAATACGTATGTAAGTTTTCAGTTTCAATCACCAATTCTGTATCCCTTCTACGACCAGCCCACCGCGGTAGACCTTAAAACTATTACTCTCGACCGATCAATGGTCATCAGTGACGTGTGTGTGACAGTGGGTGGGGCAGAAACGTGTAGTCCAGGAATAGCGCGTCTCGATATTTCATTCAAGAGGCCAGAGTTTCGTGCACTTTTTTATGCGGTAGACGGAGGAGGTGGTCAATTTCCTGGTATTATAGAGAAGGCAAAAATCAAGGTACACTCACCCACAAATCCTGCAAATGTCTTTTGGGTCATTGTCTCTCAATTAGGACAAATAACCGTCGCTAAACAACCATAATGAACATCAGTCGTATGTATTTACACCAGTGTATAAAATCAAATAAATCTCAATCCAAAGGTTTTTCGCTCATCGAACTCATGGTCTCTCTCTCGGTATTTGCGATTGTGATGGTGGTAAGTACCACCACGCTTTTAAGCTACATAGACGCAAACGCAAAGGCGCAAGCTCTGTTCTCGGCGACGACCAACCTCTCGTTTGCGCTTGATAGTATGACGCGAGAAATCCGTACGGGGTATCATTATTATTGTAAGGTTGATAATAACCCACAACCAGGTGACAACTTGCCTCTTAATGATAAGACAGGGGACTGTCCAAAGAATAATCCTGGAAACTATATTACCTTCGTTCGCGAAAAGGATGACACGCGCGTTGGGTATCGACTTAATGGCACAAGGCTTGAACAAAAGATGACAATTGGTGGACAACCTACAAACTGGGTACCTCTTACGGCTGACGACGTAGTCATCGATGTTTTTGAATTGGTTTTCCTTGATACAGAACCGTATATACAGAATAACAGTGATATTGCTCAGCCCCACGGCCTCTTGACTATTAAAGGGCACGTGAACAATGGTCTTGATGTAGATACTGACTTTAACATTCAGACTCACATAGTCCAACGTAGACTTGATATATATTAATATGCAAACATCATTCCAGTATAAAAAGGGATTTACCCTCGTCGAAACGCTTGTTGCAATTACCATACTGCTCCTCGCTATTACGGGCACTATGACCACTGCGCAAAAAGGGCTTCAGAGTGCACAGTATGCAAATGAGCAGGTGACCGCAGTATTTTTGGCACAGGAGGCAATTGAAGCGGTACGTCAGTATCGTGATTCACAAGCACTGCTCGCGTACCATAATCAGGGAGGTCCAGTGGTAGTTGATACGCGACTGTGGCTTCCTCCTGTAAACTGTGCTGGTGGGTGCA
>CAZDUC010000081.1:0-3670 GCA_964508585.1 uncultured Candidatus Saccharibacteria bacterium | reverse complement strand
CTGAGCATCATCCACCCCACATTATGACGAGTATCACAGTACTCACTTCCCGGATTTCCCAATCCAACAATGGTAATCATACCTTCTATTATATCGCATATTACGATGTACCTGTAGGGTGTTCTCACACTATGCAAGAATTGGAGAATAGTGTCGTTTGACATTATTTCAATTGTATATTACTATATAGTCACCTTTGATTCTCGTGTAGGGCTCTAGGGTTCGAACTATTTTTTCGGTTTACTACCTGCACAGCCCAACATAACATTAAAACACACAATGAATACCGTATATCGACAGCGTCGAAATGCGCAGTCTGTGCGTAGTACCAGTGTACGAACCGCACCACACACAAAACAAGAAGCACGTCCGTCATCATCTCGACCACACACAGAGTCGGGTGCGCACGCGAGACCGGGGACACGTACTCCTGGATCACGTCCAGCATACAACCATACAAACTCAGGTGAGCGTGGATATACTCGTGGACGAAGTCAAAGTAGTTCACGTTCACAATCTTCATCACGAAGACAGGGTGGAAGCGACTATTTTTCTCAAAATCGAAACAATAGTACTCGTCCAAAAGGTCGTGTACTCAAGACATTCGATGTCTCTCGCTTTATCAATACCAACCCTGTAGTACACGCAGAGCCTGAGGTATTTACCCCAAAACACAAATTTACTGAATTTGGACTTGATAAGAAACTTGCTTTTACGGTCACCTCTTCAGGACTCACCTCCCCTACTCCAATTCAGGATGAAATTATTCCACATATCATGGAAGGGCGAGATGTCATAGGACTTGCAAACACCGGTACGGGAAAGACTGCTGCTTTTCTCATACCTCTCATAGACAAAACGCTCCGTGAGTATTCGAGACAGACACTCATTCTCACCCCTACCCGAGAGCTTGCACTCCAAATTGAAGCAGAGCTTCGAAAACTCTCTGGTGCATTCAAGCTGTACTCAACAACCTGTGTTGGTGGTACAAACATCCGCCCACAGATCCAGGGTCTCAAACGAAAAAATCACTTTGTGATTGGCACACCAGGACGCGTCATCGACCTCATTGAACGTGGGGCCTTTCGTCACAGCGCCGTCACCACGGTTGTGCTCGATGAGGCTGACCGAATGCTCGACATGGGATTCATCAACGATATGCGAAAGATTCTCTCTGGTATCAGTACCGGGCGAGAGACACTCTTCTTTTCTGCAACCATGTCTGATGACATCAAACGGCTCGTGAATGACTTCCTCCGTGACCCAGTGGTGGTCTCCGTTAAAAAACAGGATATCACAAACAGTGTACATCAGGACGTCGTCCGTTATGGTCACAGTGATAAATTTGAAACACTCACGAAGCTCCTCAGTGACCCGAGCATGAAGCGTGTCCTCATCTTTGGTGCAATGAAGCACAGTGTTGAGAAACTGAGTGAACAACTCATTGCACATGGCATCACTGCAGATTCAATACACGGCAACAAATCGCATCAGCAACGTCAGCGTTCCCTCAAACGATTCAAGGATAGTCAGGCGCGCGTTCTCGTGGCAACCGATGTTGCTGCACGCGGTATCCATGTTGACAACGTCACCCACGTCATCAACTACGACCTCCCCGCTACCTACGAAGACTACGTACACCGTATCGGTCGTACTGGTCGAGGAAAAGAGCAAGGAAAGGCACTTACCTTTGTACAGTCGTAATACACATACCGAATACTCCACGAAAAAAGCCCCAGAGGGGCTTTTTTCGTGGAGTATCTGCTATACTTTCTCCGTGTCACCTATTTCAGAAATAGAGGAAGAGATGCAACTCCACCATTCACTACTTTTTAAGCTAAGTATGTGGTGGCGAATCTTCTATGGGTTTCTCCGATTGATACTCGGCACCACGCTTCTCAAAATTACCGGTCAACCTCTCTCAGAGTTTATGTTTTCACTCATGTCGCATGAGCTGACGGGGCAAAAGACCGATATCATTCTCGAAAAACTCTACACTCTCACGGAAACCCACGATATCACCATAACCTACTTTATTGCCTTCTATTTCCTCTTTTGGGGGACTGTCGATATCATCCTCTCATTCTGCCTCCTTCGGCACATCAAACGTGCATTCCCACTTGCAATGCTCATTATTGCAGTCTTTATTCTCTACGGCATGTTTCGATTCACCGTCACTCACTCATTAATCCTTGCGTTAGTTATCGGTATCGATCTTGTCATCCTCTACCTCATTAACGAGGAATACTCCATGCTCAAAGGTGCTACCTTACGTACTTCCACACCTTCTGATCCTCTTCCCCATCAATCTTAAAGAATGCGATTCCGTGTAGGTCATACTTTTTCGCAAGGTCAATTTTTTGCTTCATTGCTTCTGCATCTGAGTACCAAGCAATGTTGAAAACCACCTCATTCCCTGTCTTGTTTGCGTATGCAAGTGCGCGCGCTGCTACCAAGTTCCCCTTGGGGGTATTTTTAGGAATTTTGAGTGTCTTCGGGAATTTTACCGTTGAAGACTTCGGCAGGTACGTAAAACTCATCTCTCCGGCACGATTTCGTGAAGGGGTGACCTTGTACTCCTTTGCCACATCAAGAATATCGGGGACATTGAGTGCACCAATCTTTCGATAGTCTCGGTACCAATTTGGAGCGACAGTCACCGCGTAATGATGTCCATAGGTAGGGATGCCAAGAACCACCTTTTCTTTCGGAATATCCTTCAGGGCAAGTACAATAACCTTCTCTACCCAATCCGCATCAGAAAGTGGCATGTATGGTTCTCCAGCCTTCTCTGCGTTAAGTTTTAAATCGGCTCGTTGTTGGTCGTAGGTCATGAGCTCCACCTGATCACAGTACTTTGCGATTTCTTTGTAGTCATTGGCATAGGCAATCATCGCGGGTACTTCCTTATACAATGAGTCTGGAGGTGTTCGTGCCTCAAGCGTGCAGGTAAGTTTCTTCTTTCCAAGACCTGCTTTGAGCTCTTTCAAAAACTGAGAAAAATAATCTTTAGTCTCTGATTTCTTTGATTCATAATCGATGTCGACACCATCGTATTTTCCCTTCTCCACCATCTCAAGTATCCCTGCAATGTGTGCGGTGCGAGTCGAGGTGGAACTCAGGATTGCATGAATAGCTACCCCATCGCTCGACATGATAGAGGGGATGATCTCAACACCATTTTTTCGTGCCGTCTTGATAAAATTCTTCCAGTCCTTGTCATCAAGCCCTGCTTGATCGCGGAGTTCACCCTTTGCAGTCATCGTAAATGCAAATGGGTAGACCATGTCAATGCTGTCGATGTGCTTTTTTGCATCTTTCATTGCACTCGAATCATTCCAGTACGGCATCCAGCCTGAGACTTGGAAATCACTTGCTCCATACACAGACGGTGCCTGCACGAGCAATGTGCCAAGGAATAAAAAAACAATGAATGAGCGAGAAAATGTATGCATAGAAATGTATTACGGGGTTATAGTACTAGTGACGACTTTCTCCATGATACCTTACATCACAATCAACAAAAACCTGTGGATAGCTATGGACAGAAGACACTTACTGTTATACAGTACTCGAGTCCTAGGAATCGGTCTTAGGATTTTTTCTATGAGGGATAGAAACATGAGTAGTGATTTGAGCATCTCCGAGCTAGTCAAGAGAATCAGGGACT
>CAZDUC010000080.1:0-3712 GCA_964508585.1 uncultured Candidatus Saccharibacteria bacterium | reverse complement strand
AGGGATGCGGTGTTCTATTCTTTTTCTTTGGGAGAAATTTATGATAGAGAATACAAATTATAACGAGACGATATCGCACTTCTATCAATACCGAGCGCAATGAGCATCTTTTTTTGATCAACGCTCATCTGCGAGATAACCGACGGCATGTTATTTGCGGTAGTTGTTACCAGATCAGTTGCCCCGGATTTCTCGTTGCCCATGTTGTGAACGGAATATTCATTGATTTTGTTTTCAGAGAACATAGAGAATGTGGTGTAAAAATTAAAATGGATGAATACATAAAGGACAACCCAAAACCTGAGATAATCCTTGGTCATGTCATATCGTTCGTCTTTAAAAATCCCCGAGTATACGTCTGAGAATCTAGATATCTTACTTCACCATACGCATATGGGCGCGAAAATAAAATACATGATAACTATTTTGTTACATTTCTTGCTCATCAAGTTTGAGAGACGCTTCTCTGGTAGAGACTGATTTTCCCATAATAAATAATCGTACGATTGCTTCTGCAACCAGCCAGTATACAAACATTGCAAGAAGTGTCGTCCATTCAATAATATTTTCCTCGTTCGCGATTGTAGCGAACACACTCTGGAATGGAACAACAAACGGGTAGGTTGCTGAATAAATAAACTCTGAAAAACCGGCATTTGGATTTGCGGCAAGTAACTTAAGAACAAAACGAAACACCAAAAGAGATTCAAGTATCCCAACGGTGTACCAAACGATTTGTGTTCCACGATAGAGAGGTTTTGTGCTGGACGAAATTGATGCCTGCATAGATAGTTGAATTAATGTTGCGAGTAAAAAGTCTAAAGGTCTAAAATGTGCATGATATCGTGCATGTTTCGTGTCAGTGCTTGTTATGTAGAGCGAAGAAGCTTTACTCCAGCTATAAGTACAACCGCACCAATGATGGCAACAAGGAAACTATAGAGATTGAACCCCGTAACACCGATTTCACCAAAGAAACTCATCACCCACCCTCCAACGACTGCACCAATAATGCCGACGAGTATATTGAGCAACATACCTTGTTCTGCATCAGTCTTCATGATTAGCGACGCAACCCAGCCGACTATTGCCCCAAAAACAATCCATAAAATTATTCCCATATAGATTTCTTATTTTTTAATAATATTCATTACCTAACAAAGCCGTTGTGATGAAAGAATGATTACAAACAGAAAAAGTATCTTTTCGAGCACGCTATATGATCAGCCCGTTTATAAAAGAGGTCTGCTCCTTTGATGAGCAATAGAAAGTCAATGAAAAAAGTAGTGTCGTAATCATCAACGCACTTCAAAACACAGGTCTTGAGGAATAGTGTAACATTAGGGGATACGATGATAGAATTTTAGTGTACGCTCTAACATACAGACCTTAGGAAAAATAATTTTTAACACTCCCTATGACTACCATACAATATATATACCTGTACGTACTCACCATCCCTGCCTTTTTCCTTATCGACATGCTCTGGCTCGGGGTTATTGCAAAAGATTTTTATCAAGAGAAGTTGGTGAGTTTTCTTGGTCCAGTCAATTGGACTGCAGCGATTGTGTTCTACCTCATTTTCATTGTCGGCATTCTCATCTTTGCGGTTGCACCCGCACTCGAATCACAGTCATGGCAGAAGGCACTCGTCCTTGGTGCACTCTTTGGATTCTTTACGTATGCGACGTATGACCTGACTAATCTTGCTACACTGAGAGATTGGCCACTCACCGTGACGCTCGTCGATATGGTGTGGGGAGCAGTGCTCTCTGGGAGTGTTGCAACCGTGAGTTTCTTTATCGGTCGATCACTCTTCTTGTAGCATATGCTGTTTCATGCACTTGCCATCATTGCGGGAGTTATCGCTTCCTTTGTAACCGCACTATTTCTGATTTCTCTTATTGTAAAAAGAAATGACATCGCCGATAGTGCATGGGGAATGGGGATTTTGCTTGTTGTCCTGACGAGCTGGTATCTTCACTCGGGAGAGAGCGCGCTCATGGATGTACTCCTTCTCCTTGTTACCCTCTGGGGAATACGACTCTCACTCCGTATCTTTCTCAGGAACATGCGAAAAGAAGAAGATTACCGATACAGGAAGTGGCGTGACGAGTGGGGGAAGTGGTTCTTCATTCGGAGCTACTTCCAGGTGTACCTCCTCCAGGGATTTCTCATGATCGTCGTTGGGTACACCGGTATTCACGCGAGCGTATATGCACACGATGCATCAATTGGAGTACTTGCGATACTCGGCATACTCATCTGGGGTGTTGGCTATTTCTTTGAGGTGGTGGGTGATTGGCAACTTGATAGGTTCATCAATAGTAAGCCACCACAGGGAGCGATTTTGAAGGATGGACTCTGGAAGTACAGTCGACACCCAAACTATTTTGGTGAGGTAAGCATGTGGTGGGGTATATGGCTGGTGGTTTCTGGGTTACCGATGAGTTACCTTGCGCTCGTGAGTCCACTCATGATTACGTTTCTCATTCTTAAGGTCTCTGGCATACCGATGCTCGAGAAGCGCTTTGAGGGAAATCCAGATTTTGAGGAGTACAAGCAAAAAACAAGCGCATTTTTTCCGCTCCCACAAAGAAAGACAGATTCACTATGAGAGAGATTGTTGTCAGTGATTCAATGCAAGATGGGTATACGTATGTGTGTACTGAACCAGTCGGAAAACATTTTCATCCAGATTTCAAACCGCACCTCACCCCGAAAGAGATGCTGGAGCTTGGGGTGTTTGGTGGACTCTACATGACCGATTGCAGGGACGAGTTTCCAAAATCGTGGTTTACGCATGCAACACTCTCTTTGGATGGGAAGCGCCACAAAGAGCTCAATTTTTTCAACGTGCATGCTAGTCAACCACTCTCGGTATGGAAAGCAAAAGGGTGGATCCATTCGGATGATCCACGTGGGTGGTTTCAGTGGTACGCACGGTACTTTATGGGGCGTCGGCATGAGGATGATGCAAGACAAATGCGAAGGTGGAAAATGATGGTGAGACACGCACACCAAGTCGCACAACATTGCATTCCCGGTGACCTCACCTGTAGGCCTCGCCAGAGACAAGCACTTCTCCATTGGGCGTATGACAGTCGAAATATATAGAGCATTTGTATATAAAAAGCCAAAAAATGTTTTCTTGTCCAAATGACTGGACTGTGGTTATATACAGGCAGTTGTAGTATCAGATTCATACATCAAATAGGCTGAGTAGCCTAAAAGTTTTTCAAAAATCAAACGAAGGAGTAGGAAGATGCCATACAGCATACAAGCCACACCAACCCCAAGCAATGAAAATGTTCTTCGGTTACTGAAAAAAATAGAAGAGCTACAAAATGGACTCATTGCATTAAGGACGGTATGTCCGCATGAGTACGAATCTGTCTGGTACTATGAAAGCGACAAAGTCAGCGGGTGCTACCGGATTGGTCACTTCGACATTATCCGCGTCTGCACGAAATGTGGACAGAGTATGGTCGTGCAAAACACTCCGCCACTTTGTCAGCGTTGTAGTCAGTCGCTCGTACTGAAGGTTTGGGATGGTGAACTCATGAATGACGCAACCGATGTGCATCTTTCGACGTGGAGAGAAGAAAGTAAACGTCGTCTCGACATGCCTCCTAAGGAATTAGAGGTTCATGGTCCAAGCTACACCGAAATTGGGTTGTATGTTTGCGTTACGGAAGGCTGTCGCGAAGAA
>CAZDUC010000079.1:0-3760 GCA_964508585.1 uncultured Candidatus Saccharibacteria bacterium | reverse complement strand
GTGAATGCGAGGTTTCTGTGAGGACACTTTCTGTATCTGTCGCCAAAATGCGAATATCATATATTGATTATGACACAATCATTCCAAATGCAAAACCAGCATGTCCTTACGCACATAATCTCTATACCGATCAATATGGTACAGGGAATCGGGCCAATGAAGTACAGTTGACATCTTTCCAGACTATGCCATACTCAAAATAAGCTCGGGATTCCCCAAGCCCATCGCCCATATTGGGCTCACTACAGGAGAGAGACTGATGAAGAAGCAACGGTTCTTTGAAAGGTTGGTGGGCACTTGTGCCCACCTGCTCGTAATTTTGGTCGTCTGGTTCGGAACACTGTCCTCGGCAACGGCTGGTCAAATCATGCTGGCGGATTTTGAAACTCCAAACGCGTGGGAAACGGAGTGGGATATCTCGAATCCCCAGGCCGATGACCCCTATCGGTACAATGTTGTGAAGACATTCCAACCACTGAAGAAGGCGCCGGTGTTTCTGCCGCAATCGGGCAATTTCTTTGGCACACTCATGACTGGGAGCTATATTGACGCCAACATGTCGGTGCCGATACTGTCGTTTCATCTCGACATTCCCCACATGCTGTACGGCTCGTTTGCCTTTGCGGGTGGCGATTACCTAGACCCCAAAGTTGGAATCAACCACTTCAACGACTACATGAAGGTCATGGTCTTGAAGTCTGGCGACCAAGAATCGGCGTTGTTTTACTACGCCGACATCAAGGAGGTCGGGGACTTCGGCACCAAGCCCTGGCAAGAAATGAGTATGTTGTTGGGACCCGGGAACTGGCAAGTGTTCGCAGAGGTCCAAGACTTCGCCGACACGCTTTTCAAGAGCGTCGGCGCTTTCGACAAGTTTTACCTGGTGGCCAGCGACTATAGTTCTCCGGTGAGCTCGCCGGGCACATTGGCCCTTATTGGCGTGGCACTTTTTGGACTTGGTTTTACCAAGCGGGTCAGGAGTTGACCCAGAATCGCAGTACCCGGCCGGCCCTCTCTCTGAGAGGTGCCGGTTTTTTGTTACATCATGAGAGCGTCTTCAAACACATCGCATACGTCGTTATACTCCGCTTTGAAACACTCATTATGTATTCCATCGTCTGCGAGCTTTTTGACCTCGCTCATACGTCAATGCACAAATTTTGAGACAAGCCATCCTCCTCTACGGAAGATTGATACACGCTTCGACACATCTTGACTTTGCCTCAAAAGAAATATCTGCTATACTCCACCTACCTATTACTAGAGCCCATCCAACAACCCCAGATACGAGGCATCGAGGACTGAAAACATGAGACGTATTCAATATACGATGAATGTTTGAAAGACGAAGATAACGAAGTAGATGGGGTTAGTGGATAGGCTCTTACGCCTCTGTGGGGCGTTTTCAATAATACGAATCATGAGTATGCCAAAGCACATTACCTCACAACCGCATAAGGAAAGCCGGCCACCGATTGTTGTTATCATGGGGCATATTGATCATGGAAAATCAACACTCCTCGACTACATCAGAAAATCAAACATTGTTGCTGATGAAGCGGGTGGGATTACTCAGCACCTTTCTGCGTACTGTGTCGAACACACGACAAAAGAGGGGGCTAAAAAGCCCATCACCTTCCTCGACACCCCCGGACATGCCGCGTTTCAAAAAATGCGCCTCCGTGGTGCCGACGTTGCAGATATTGCAATTCTCATTGTCTCTGCTGAGGATGGAGTGAAGCCACAGACACTCGAAGCACTGGAGAGTATCACCAAGGCTGGTATTCCCTACATCGTTGCGATAAATAAAATCGACAAACCAAGTGCTGATCTTGCTCGTACACAAGCCAGCCTCATTGAGCACGGCATATACATTGAGGGTATGGGGGGTGATGTATCTTGGACTGCAATCTCAGCAAAAAGTGGGAAAGGTGTACCTGAATTACTCGATATTCTTTTACTCACTGCAGAAATTGCAGAGCTCACGACCGATTCGAAAGCTCCTGGACGTGGAAGCATTATCGAGGGAAAGCTTGATGGTAAACGCGGAAACACCGCAACACTCATTGTGCAGAGTGGCACCGTTCGATCTGGCGACTTTGTGGTATCAGAAGAGAGCTGTGCACCAGTTCGCATCATGGAAGACTGGTCGGGAAAGGCAATTCGAGAAGCGCATGCATCTGCACCAATTGGCATTGTAGGGTGGAATGAAGTCCCACACATTGGTGCCACATTTGTAACAGTATCTTCAAAAAAAGAAGCTGAGGAACTCATTATGCAATACAAGAGTGCCACTCCAAAAGTTGCGGTAAAAAATGTTGTATCCGACCTTCCCGTGGTACCTCTTCTCATAAAGGCGGATGTCCTCGGTACCATTGATGCTATCATTCACGAGCTCCACAAGTGTGAATCAGACCGCGTTATTGTGCGTGTTGTGGGTACGGGTGTGGGGACTATTACCTCAAACGATGTACAGAGTGTAAGCGCAACTGAAAATGCAATTATCGTTGGATTCAATGTCAAACCCGACCGTATGGCTATCGATCTCGCAGAGCGACTTGGTGTCACCATTGAAACCTTTGACATTATCTACAAGCTCTCTGAGTGGCTTGAGAGTGCACTCAAAGCTCGCACACCAAAGAAAGAGGAGGAACGTGTCACCGGAAAGGCAAAAATCCTGAAGCATTTTAGTGTTCAGAAAAATACGCACGTTCTTGGCGGTCGTCTTGAAGAAGGGACACTCACACTTAATCAACATGTTCGTATTACACGACGTGATGTTGCTCTTGGTCGTGGCATCCTCAAAAATCTGCAACAGCAAAAATCGAATGTCCACGCGATTACAGAGGGTGAGTTTGGTATGCAACTTGATTCTAAAGTTGATATTGCGCCAGGAGACTACATTGAAGCATTTGATATCATCATCACGTAACCTATGGAATTTGATAAGCATGACAAAGTACGCTCTGTCCTCACTGAGGTAATCGCGACATTCATCCGTGAGGAAGCAAACCATACCCCACTTATTACCGTGACGAATCTCGTGGTATCTGCTGATTACAAAACAGTTCGAGTACTCATCACCACCATTCCTGATGGAGCTGAGGAGACTGCGCTTATTTTCTTAAAACGACAGGCACGAGAGCTCCGTACCTACATAAAGAAAAATGCCCGCCTGAAGTACATCCCCCACATTGATTTTGATATCGATTACGGAGAACGTCATCGACAGCATTTTGACGAGGTGCTCAAGGGAGTGTCTAAGGAAGCGCTCTCATAGTTGCACGCCTATGTCGCCAGCAGTTTTTCCATTGGAACTAAACAATTTTTCTGGTAGTATCTAAAGCGTTGGTACTCATTAAAAAACAAGACACCGGCCAGGTGGCGAAGTGGTAACGCATCGGTCTGCAAAACCGACATTCACGGGTTCAAATCCCGTCTTGGCCTCAAATACATAAAACTACAATTGCTGTGGTTTTATGTATTTGGCCAGAGGGATTTGAAGAGGTTGTCGACAATTTCGACCAACGGAAGAAATTGTCATACAACCTGAACAGAATCTGTAAGGCGTTCTGGTGAACGATAAGATTCAAATCCCGTCTTGGCCTCAAATACATATAACTACAATTGCTGTGGTTTTATGTATTTGGCCAGAGGGATTTGAAACGGTTTGCGATGTGAGTGGCTATTCATAATGCCACGAACCAGCAAACCGCGGGCAGGAAGAAGTTATGAGCGTCAGCGAATTACTTCTTGACGC
>CAZDUC010000078.1:0-3786 GCA_964508585.1 uncultured Candidatus Saccharibacteria bacterium | reverse complement strand
AATACTTGACGTATATCAATTATTATGCTATTGTAAATACACTCACATATGGTGTGGGGTGTTCTCTCAGTCAACAAGAAAGGAAAATTGATGTTACTAAACAGTAC
This sequence comes from uncultured Candidatus Saccharibacteria bacterium, assembly GCA_964508585.1. GTDB lineage: Bacteria > Patescibacteriota > Minisyncoccia > Phycocordibacterales > UBA918 > Damh-18. The sequence continues at coordinate 3,679 of CAZDUC010000078.1, read as the reverse complement.
ATGGGTATACTCCTACCCGGATAATCTTCCCATATTTCGTCCGAGAACAAAGGGCTACGCCCTCCCCGTTCCCGAAACCCGGGTGGTGTGTCGAATCCCCAAGGGCACCAAGGTGCTCGCACCATGGGAATGGCAGGTGGCGAAGAACAATTACTCCTTCTGCATGATCCTCGAAGCAAACATCGACCCGACAGACCGGCAACGGGTCACTTATGCCCCTGAAGACTACGACGGTCCGCGTCATGACTGGTACATCAATGACGAAGTGAAGGATCAAACAGTAATCATCCGTCGCTTGAAGAAAGGTGATAGCGAGCTCGGCGACCTACTCTTCGATACCTACGGCGACAATGCTGAAGTATTTGAGGTGAAGAAAGTCGCCCCGGTCATCGTTCTCGGGCAAATTGCCGGCGACAACTCGATTCAATTCATAACGTCAGAAAGCAAGGACTCACGGGGTGCGACGCTTCCACGGGACAGCTACATTTTGCAATCGGCAATGAATCCCAAGCGTATCTACTTCAACACCGCGGATAAGTTCGGGAAGCTCTATGATGGCATCGTCTATCCAGGCGAGCCTCCGACAGATCTGATTGCTGCAGTTCGCGAGTCCTGGGGGACATAGGTGTCTCGCAACTACGCCGGCTCGTAGGACGACGAGCAAGGCAAGGTACACTTCACTTCGTGAAGGCGTACCTGTATGTTCTTAGGAACAACGAGTATTCTCCTCGTTGTCCAAAAGCGCGACCTACCCAGGCGCGCTTTTTTCTTTATATATTCAAAGTACCATACAAAAAAAACGGACCCGAAGCCCTGCTGAATACTTACTACGAGTCAGGGAGCACGGCAATCTTTTAAGTACTCCCGTCGATATCCTGTCAAGAACTGTGTGGACGCAAAAGTTACAAGGCAATCATGTCGCATGGTTGTGATAAATACTTCCGCATCCACCCCCCGAATCGCACGCTAACTGCACAGTCTTCACAAATTTGCTGAGGTTTGCTTTTTTATCATAGAAACCTCAGCCCGTTCTATTACTCTACTCAATCCTAGACACCAAGCGCATTTAAAAGAGGGGTTGGGAACATCGTCTTTCTCGGGCGCTTAATAATATTTAAAGATAATAGCTGAAATAATTCTTTGCTTATCTCTTTACTCATACTAAATTTTCGTTACTATGCATCACTTTTAATATGAAGATGGTGTCATTTTTTAATTTCGCTCCAATAGAATTTTTTTGTGAATCAGTAAGCAAACTTCAACATGCCATCACTTCGCAGATTAGGTACCATCATTATGGTATTCGTTGTGTACAAACCACATTCGAACAACCTGAAGATATGAAACATTGAAATGCCTTTTTTAAAACTCTATAAACACCTCCCCTTCACTAAAGAAGAGTAGATTTGTAAGTCTTTACAACAAGTGTGTTTTGTTGTATTGTTTGAACGGAAAGTACCTTTCATACTAAAAACAACAGTGAGGCTTTCCACCTTGTAAATATCAATCCAATCCTACAAGACGGAGAGTAAGCCAATGTTCGTAATTACCCGTAACCAAAGCGTTCGCCATGACTTCATGAAAGCGGTCCGTTCGCTCCATCGTGAGCATTTCGGCCTCAGTGAGCACGATATCGTTCGACACAACACAGCTTGGCGAGGATGGCTCGATCTCAAGAACCAAGAGCTCCGCGACCTATGCTCGATATTGACCGACGATCATTTCGCAGATGCCCACAAGGGACGTGCTCTGAGCATTCTTATTGCCCCCAACTCTAGCCTCCTTCCCTTCGACTGGGAGGACGGGCATGACTCGCTTCGGGACGACACCTCCATGCTGGACAACTTCGACTTTTCGAAGCTCAACAACAGCTTAAAGCAGTTTCTATTCCGACTTCTGCCAATCTGCATGAGAGTGGCTCAAGCCGCCAACATGGAAAGGGATCGAGAGACCATGGCGACGATGTTTTTCTATCGTACACTCTATCCCAGACTCGTCATCTTTGCTTTGAGTGTCCTCAACGAGAAAGATCCGTTGGCTACCGAACTGTTCGAGCTCTGGCAACCGCTCGATCCGGTCGTGTTCAGGAACATGGACGATGCCTCAGGCTACGATCATGTTTCTAGGATGCTTCGTGCAAAGATTCCAATTACCTGGAAATGGAAAACGCACGAACGCATGAAGCGGATCATCCTCGCAGAACTTTCAGGTGAAGCTAAACCACGTGCCGAACATGAAGAAGCACGTTCATGCTACCTGGAAGTGATCCAGCTCGGATTCTACTCCAAAGATGGATTTCCCTACGAGACTGAGCTTTTTGCCACCCAGGTGGAGTTCCTGATCGGTGAAGGTTGTCTGCCTGGGAAACGTGGATTCCGGGATTATCACGCCCAGCAGATCCTTCATCTATTGGCCGGTGATGAGTATCTGACATTGCGTCGCCGTTACGTACGCAACGCAATCCTCGGTGACCACGGTAAGCATGAATCCTTTGGAATCTACGACCAGGAACAACTTCAAACAGCACAGAGCATGCTGGATGAAGCCGAAGAAGGTGACAAGGAACTCAGGACAAAGTTGCTCAACCTGATCGAAAAAGGTCGCGCTAGGATTGCTGAACGGCAATCGGCAAAAGAAACAGAAGTCAAAAAAAGGGACGCCGTTCTGTCCCAGATGGGAGCATGACCTCACTCCGCCAAAAAGCATCAAAGACACATCCTCGCCCGGAAACGGACGAGGATGTTTTTCTTTAGCAACCACCTACATGTCTATACAAAGGATGCGGGGTCGATCTGGGGGGCTACCCCCTCTTCTTTTAATGCATCAGAATTGCATCACTTCGCAGATTAGGTACCATCACTCTTAGATCATTATGCATACATAAAGTTCTGATAGTGTTACACAAACGGGGCAAATAGAAAATAACCATTTATATGGTTATTTTCTGTTCATGGCTGATATCCCGAGAAGACGGTTTGAACTTTTAACCTTTTCTAGTGTTGTGTTTCATCTCAGAATTCAGGTCCCAGCCATTGACACCACGTGTCAGGGTGAAAACCCCGCGAAGCCGTAGGCTTCGCGGGTTTTGACCATGTTGTATCCAATGAAGAGGAAACAATGTCGGGCACCTTCATGGAAATCTGATACATGGTAAAAACGAGCAAAGGCGCGGACCTCAGTCAGCGCCTTTTGCTATGCTGTACTTTGTACTTACGCTTTAGTCTCAGGCACTACCTCAGCTTCAATCGCTGGTGTAGTAACCTCTGGCACTGTCTCTGCTTCAATCGTAGGTGTAGCAACTTTTGGTACTGTCTCTGTTTCAAGAGCTGGTGTAGCAACTGTTGGAGTTGGAGTTGCGTGTGTTGTTTCGTCTGTCATATCGGTGTGTGAGATTATTCCTAGTAATGCGACCTGGTGAGTATACAGGAGTATGTCGCGAATAGCGAATAAATTTTTTCTATGTCGCTACTGAGTAACCGTACTCACCATAATGCTTAAAGAATATTTCTCTATGGATTGAAAATTTCATTAAGAATCTGCACTCCGGAATTCTAGACGTTACAAATACAACCAGGACTCTTTCCCAGAGAACGAGCTATTTCACGAATTGAGTACTGCGCTCGCAATAAACGAGCAATAACTGACCAATCCTCTCCACCAATATGTTTGTGTGCCATAT
>CAZDUC010000077.1:0-3975 GCA_964508585.1 uncultured Candidatus Saccharibacteria bacterium | reverse complement strand
TTTGCTATACTTATCCCTATGCGACTTGGATTACTATTGCTCATACTTATTGCAACACTATTTGGGAGCAGTTTTTGGTATCAGTACCTTGATACCACGTGTAAAATCCCCGTGCGATATCGCATTGGAAATATAGATGCACGGTTCGGTACCACAGAGGACGAGGTGAAGCGGATTGTAAAAAATGCTGAAAATTTGTGGGAAGATGCGCTCCGTACCGATGTGTTTATCTATGACCAATCGAGCAATGATGTAATCATCAATTTTGTTTACGATGAACGTCAGGCAGATGCAGACAAAGAGGCTGAACTCCGTGCAGACCTCGATGCAAAGGAGGGAATGAGTGAGAGTGTGGCAACGCAGTATGAGTTGCTCATTGCAGAATTTCGAACACTCAAAAAAAAGTATGAGTCAGAGGTGGTGGCATATGAGACCGCACTTCAAACACACAACGCTGAAGTTTCGTCATGGAATGACAAAGGAGGTGCACCGAAAGCTGTGGTTGAAAAACTTCGAGCCCGAGGGGAGTCTTTGGCAGATGAGCAAAGAGCTCTCATCGAGCGGACTGAAAAATTGAATGCAATCGCAGAAAAGCTCAACGCGCTCGGTGCACGGGGGAATGAATTGACAACGGACTACAACGCCATTGTGGATGCATACAATGAAGAATTCACTACCGCCCGCGAATTTGCACAGGGAGACTACAAAGAGCGAACAATCAACATCTATGAGTATACATCTGAGGAAGAGCTCACCATTGTGCTCGCTCATGAGTTTGGACACGCACTTTCACTCGACCACGTGCTCGGCGAGGACTCTGTTATGTACTACCTTATGGAGGAACAGACGACAAAAAATGGCATACAAGACGAGGATAAAGCAGAGTTTGCTCGCGTATGCACCAAAAAGAGTATGGTTGAACGTATACTCAGCGCACTCACGGGCACATAGTGTCTTTTGCGCTTTCAGAAACGGCGTTGTACGATAGTAGATACGTACTTTTATTAAGAAAATCTTGTAAGTTATATACTATATGTTTCAAACACCACACATGCGCAAAATGGTAGGAATACTCGGCATTATGGGAATTATCGCACTTGGCGCCTATACCTACTACACACTCAAACAGGCACAATACATGTACGCAGGCCCAACGACGGTATCGGTTACTGGAAAGGGTGAAGTATTTGCAAAACCAGATGTTGCAACATTTACCTTCACCGTTGAAGCAAAAGAGGTGGATGCGAGTGTTGCTCAGAGTAAGGCAGCAGATACGATGAATGCGGTGCTTGCGTACCTCAAAGAGACTGGTGTCGAAGAAAAAGATGTGAAGACAGAAAATTATAATTTGGTTCCACAGTACGAATATCCAAAAGTCATCTGTACCCAATGGATGTGCCCACCGCAGGGTGAGCCAACATTGACCGGATACCAAGTCAATCAGACCGTTGCGGTGAAAGTACGTGACACCAGCAAGGCAGGAGAAATTATTTCAAAAGTCGGTGAAAAGGGTGCAATGAATGTGAGTGGTCTTTCATTTACCATCGACAATGAAGATGTGCTTAAGACAGAAGCACGAGAGAAGGCAATTGCAGATGCGAAAGAACAAGCAAAAGTACTTGCTGACAATCTCGGTGTACGTATTGTCCGTATGAATGGCTACTGGGAGGAAATGGGTGGGTACCCAACTCCATATGGTATTGGTGGTGGTATGGATATGAAGGCAATGAGCGCGAGCGACGAAGCAATGACCGCACCAGAACTTCCAATGGGTGAAAATACCATTACCGTACATGTGAATATCTCCTACGAAGTGAAATAGGGGTTGGTATACTAGAGTCTGCATTGTGCAAATAAACGGGCGTCCCCTTTGGGGACGCCCGTTTATTTGCACACCCACCCCTCATCTGATATGTTTGTATACAGAGGAGATAGTACCATCGTTTCCTTAAGTCCCTGGTGTCCATACATCAGGATTTTGTTTGGCTCATTTAAGGAGAGACTATATGAGCGAACAGCGCCGGACCGCGATTCGCGGCAGTCCCAACAGCCGACAACCAAAGACCAAGGACCTGACGACGGACCTGAAGGCCACCAACGTCCGCATCAACGTCGCCTTCCCTGACGAGGCCTAAGAAGGGCACGGGGTAGGTCCTGAAACACCACCTGACGGACGTCAGGAACCCGCGCCGACGCGGGTTTTTTCTTGGGCACAGGATGATTGACAAGTAAGTGATGTCTGGTATTATAGTCAGTAAATCGCCCTGGGGGCGTTTTAATTTTGCCAACATAAATCAAATTTCATGGATAATTTTATCAATTACCTCAAAGACACCGTTGCAGAGATGAAACACGTGTCATGGCCAACAAACAAACAGTCAGTGGTATACACAATTCTTGTCGTGGTAATCTCGATTATTGTTTCGCTATACATTGGTCTCTTTGATTTCATATTCCAGAGAGGGCTCGATTGGTTCGTGAAGTAGTATTCAAAAGGTATTTATTAAAATTGAGAGTAATGAATAGATAGAGTTGGTGCGCCGGAAAAATGTATTAGGAATAAAATTTTTCGGCGGCCAAGGATTTCTACACTCGTTACACTCGTAAGAAATCTGGCATGGCTAAACAATTAACAGGTGGAGAACGACAGTGGTATGCAATTCATACATATTCAGGGTATGAGAATGCTGTTTCGAGAAATCTCAAACAGCGCATTGAATCACTCGGTATGCAAGATCGTATTTTTGATGTGGTCGTACCAACCGAAAAGAAAATTCGCGTCAAAGGAGGAAAACGCGTGACTGAAGAAGAACGTATTTATCCTGGGTACGTACTTGTGAACATGATTGTAACTGATGATTCGTGGTATGTCGTCCGAAATACACCACGGGTGACCGGGTTTGTAGGGAGTGGGACACAACCAGTTCCACTTCGAGACGACGAACTCAACGCGCTCCTTAATCGTATGAAAGACGATGCACCGAAGCACCATGTCGATCTCTCAATTGACGATCTCGTTATCATTGTCGACGGGCCATTTAAAGAACTTGAAGGGAAAGTGGGAGAAATCGATGAGTCCCGTGGAAAAGTGAAGGTACTCGTTGCAATGTTTGGCCGTGAGACACCGGTAGAGCTCGACTTTTTGCAATTGAGAAAAGTGTAGTGATTGCAGGGTGTTTGTGTTCACTAGATGAAACACATCTTGCGGATAACGCATTTATCTTGTAGGATACGAACGCTTCTAGAGGTGTCCGGTTATGGAGCGGGCACCTCGCAATATATGATTACTAAGTATAAAAATAGAGGGTAATGAATAGAGAGAGTTGGTGCGCCGAAAAAATGTATTAGGAATAAATTTTTTCGGCGGCCAAGGGTTTCTACACTCGTTACACTCGTAAGAAATCTGGCATGGCTAAAAAATTAGTGAAGAAAATCAAGGTACAGGCGACCGGAGGAAAGGCAACACCAGCTCCACCACTTGGTCCAGTACTTGGGCAGGCCGGTATTAACATCGGTGAATTCGTCAATCAGTTTAATGAAAAGACCCGAGAGCGTATGGGTGAGGTGGTTCCTGTTGAGATTAATGTCTACGATGACCGTAGTTTTGACTTTGTTACAAAGACCTCTCCTGCATCACGTCTTATTTTGAAAAAGATTGGAAAGGAAAAAGGATCAGGAAAGAATCTCGTTTCTCGAGCTGGTGAAATTACCAAAGCACAAGTTCGTGAAGTTGCTGAAGAAAAGATGGAGGATTTAAGCGCAAACGACATCGAGGCTGCAATAAAAATCATCGAGGGAACCTGTAGGAGCATGGGCGTCAAAGTGGTATAGACCACTTTGACGGACCTTCTCGTGATAATTTACGACTGATAAGGAGATAAATTATCCGAAAGGCAAATCAAAATGGGATTTTGATTTGGAAGGTTGCCAGTCATTTTGAAAAAATGGCGACAACCTGAACAGAATCCGTAGGAT
>CAZDUC010000076.1:0-3986 GCA_964508585.1 uncultured Candidatus Saccharibacteria bacterium | reverse complement strand
GAGGCACCAAAGGACTTGAAAGAAGAGCTCGAGCTCCGTCCAGAAGGGGTACCAGTGGGTGCTCCTGCACCAGATGTTGCCCAGCCACTCACGAGAGACGCTGTTCTTCGTGCGCTCTCACCTTCGCGCACCATGGCACAAGACATCGCCTCACTTCAACACAGTACGAGTAGTGATCAGCAAAAATAATCTGCTTATTTTTAGGATCTCTCTCAGGTAGAGTTGCAGAAGTGAGGGAGAACATGCACTAATCCGCACACATTTCTTCGCTATGTGGTGTGTTTGCGGTACAATACTCATATGCAATTTGAGGTACCACAGTTCATTGAGATTGAGGATAAGATTATAGGTCCCCTTACGTGGAAACAGTTCATTTACGTTGCGGGAGGAATCGGTATGCTCATTATTCTCTTCCTCAGCCTTCCGTTCATGTTTTTTGTGCTCTTTGGATTACCCATTGGTGCACTTTCTGGCGCACTCGCGTTTCATCGGGTCAACAATCGACATTTCTCTATTTTTCTTGAATCTGCAGTGAAGTACTTCACTAGTCCAAAGCTCTACTTATGGCACCGTGAGACCAGTCAGTCGATTATAGAAAAGACGAATGACGCGAGTGCCAAAGAAACTCCTCACCCAAAAACAAACGACATCGCCCCTCGCCAATAGCCTATGATTACACAAAACGCATCACAAAAATTTGTCCCCGTGAGTGATATCCACGATGATGTCGCTATTCTGAAAGACGGACAGCTCTGCATGGTGCTCCTCGCGTCTTCAATCAATTTTGCACTTAAGTCCACTGAGGAGCAGCAGGCGATTCTCTCTCAATTTCAGGCATTTTTGAATTCAATAGATTTTTCAGTACAAATCTATGTACAGTCGAGGCGACTCGACATTCGTCCGTACATTGCACTCCTTCAATCACGAGAGGGAGCGCAAGATAACGATCTTATGCGTATCCAGCTCCGGGAGTATATTGAGTTCATCACCACATTCACCAACCAGGTCGAAATTATGACAAAGAATTTCTTTGTCGTGGTCTCATATGCACCGGTGAGTCTCGAAGCAACAGGCATTGGAAAATTCTTCAATACAAAGTCAACTCCTGAATCACGCGCGGACAAATTTTTTGAAGATCGTTCACAGCTTGAACTCCGGGTATCGGTCGTCGAGCAAGGGCTTGGGCGACTTGGTATTCGCACCGTTCCTCTGGGCACCGAAGAGCTCACCGAATTGTACTACCACATTTTTAATCCAGAAGATTTAACAAAGGCCCCACAACGATAGTATGCGACTTCCAAATTTTATCCAACAAAATAAGTTCCTCAGTACTGATGCTACAACCCAGCCCATCAATACCTCTTTGACTCTTCCTGATGTCATTGCTCCTTCTGCGCTCAGCGTGAGTCCTCGGAGCCTCAATGTCAGTGGGCGATACGCGCGTGTTTTCTTTGCTGTTTCCTATCCGAGGTACCTCAATGACGGTTGGCTTGAGCCAGTACTCAATCTTGAGCGCGAGATGGATATTACTATTGTCATTCACCCTATTGACACTGCAGAAACCCTCAAGAAATTTCAAAAAAAGGTCGCCGAAGTGCAGAGTCAGATTAACGAGCGCGCAGAGAAGGGGATTGTGCGAGATCCACAGCTTGAGGCGGCATACCGAAACCTTGAAGAGCTTCGAGACAAGCTTCAGCAGGCAGAAGAGAAACTCTTCAATGTTGGATTGTACGTTGCAATATATGGTGATTCCGAAGAAAAACTCAACAAAATCGAGGGTGAAATCCGTGCCATGCTCGACACGAGACTCATCTACCTCAAGCCAGCACTCTTCCAACAAGAGGAGGGCTTTGTGAGTGTGCTCCCTATCCTTACTGACAAACTCCTGGTTCATAGTAAGTTCAACTCATCCCCGCTCTCGAGCTTTTTTCCATTCACCTCCTTTGACCTCACCTCTGATACAGGAATTCTCTACGGTATCAATCGACACAACAGCTCGCTCGTACTTTTTGACCGGTTTAAACTCACCAACTACAACTCGGTAACCTTTGCAACTTCAGGGGCAGGGAAGTCATACACCATCAAGCTCGAAATCCTTCGCTCACTCATGTTTGGGACTGAGATCATTGTTATTGATCCAGAGCATGAGTACGAGCACCTCGCAAATGCCACTGGTGGAAAGTTTTTTAACATTTCTCTCTCTTCGGAGCACCACATCAATCCATTTGACCTCCCAATACCGCTTTCAGATGAGGATCCAAAGGATATTCTTCGCACTCACATTATCGAGCTCGTTGGCCTCTTTCGACTCATGCTCGGGGGACTCACCCCAGAGGAGGATTCAATCATTGATACAACACTCCACGAGGTATACGCACTCAAAGACATCACTGGCTCAGGTGACTACTCACACCTCTCTCCACCACTGCTTACTGACTTCGAAATGGTACTTGCCGGCATGGAGGGGAGTGAGTCACTCGTCCAAAGGCTCACAAAGTATACAACCGGTACGTGGGCTGGCTTCATGAATGAACCAACAAACGTCGACATCAACCAAAAATTCGTCGTGTTTTCACTTCGTGATATGGAGGAGGACCTCAAAACCATTGCGATGTACATCATCACAAACCACATCTGGGGTGCGGTGCGTCGTGAACTCAAAAAGCGTCTCTTGGTGATTGACGAAGCGTGGTGGATGCTCAAATCAGATGACACCGCTGCCTTTCTCCACAGTGTTGCAAAACGAGGTCGTAAGTACTACCTCGGACTTGCAACCATCACACAGGATGTTGATGACTTTTTGAGATCTCCCTATGGTGTACCGATGATTACCAACTCCTCCATTCAGTTTCTCATGAAGCAATCTCCTACCGCAGTAGAAACACTTCAGAACGTGTTCAACCTGACGAACGAAGAGCGCTTTATGCTCCTTGAGTCAAATGTGGGGGAGGGTATATTCTTTGTGGGAATGAAACATGTCGCCATCAAGGTGATTGCTTCATACACCGAGGACCAAATAATCACCTCAGACCCTTCACAACTACTACAGATAAAACGTGCGCGAGAGGAGCTTGGGAGTAATTAATCAATCATGACTACCTCTGATGAAAGACGAGGCATACAAAACACGTATGAGCGTGTGTCTGAATTGCCTACGCGCACCAGCACCGGTGATCGAATTCTTCGGGAAAAGTATGCACGCGTCACCGGAGCGGATGAGTCTGAAGCTGTTCGTGAACAGGAAGAGTACCTACGTGAAGTAGAGAGACAGGAGGAGGCCTTCGCTGAAGAGGAAGCACACGCAAGGGCGGTAGAACAGATGCAGGCACAGATAGAGATAGCACGACAGCTTCTTAAGCATGCACGTGGTGGCGCTTCGTTTGCAAAGAAAAATCTAAAAATTGCCACACGTATAGCTTCTTTGCTTTGGATTTCATTCTGGGTTGCGATTATTGCGTACCTTTGGCAGCTTCTTTTTGCCATAGGGGCGCTGGTTGGGTTTGGAATACATGGTGGCATACTGTATGTGAGGCATGAAACGCTCGTAGGTAAGGTGTTGGGCTGGTTCGCTGATTTTGAAAAACTTTCTCCGTTTGAAGGTTTGGGGTATGTGTTTTGGGGTTTGGGATTTCTCCTGGTGACTTTGCAGTTTATTTATTTTTTTATCTTGCTTCGTGTGTGTGGATACAAACCTTTCGGGTCAAGCACAATGTTTCTTGTCACTGCAGTTTGTCTCGGGTTCAGTATTTTTCCAGCAACAAATTTATTCCCTTGGCTCATCTTATGGATTTTTAGTGTTATGTTATTCAGTCGAACAACCTAGTTTTTATTCCGTACGTGATACACTATATACGTATGTGGCATAAGAGTAGTCTCCGTATCATCTCCTTTGTTGGCACTGTTGTGGCTGGAGTTCTCTTTGTCTACGGAACAGACATTCTGTCCGCACACGCACAGGGCTTTTTATCGAATACAACCGGTATTCA
>CAZDUC010000075.1:0-4150 GCA_964508585.1 uncultured Candidatus Saccharibacteria bacterium | reverse complement strand
AAAAAAACAGCAGATGACCATTCTGGTCATGATTATATCTACGTCAGAAAAAAATATCCTGAAAAATATGTAATATAAACAGGCAACCTTGAAAATTTTTGACTTCTTTTCTCTGAAATACTCAAGAGTAATAACACATCATAGTAACTCGCTCAACCGAGATACCTATATTTTACTTAGTATAAGTGCGTCAATTGCCTCTGTCGAGAATCCGTATGTTGTGTCTACTTGCATTTCTTCTATCCCATTCGGTGTGTATGTAATCTGCTGGATGGTCATGATGCTCAACGATGCAAGCATACTTATAAAAACACCAAACAGTATGTATGTGAACATTGAAGCTTCTGATGGCGTAGGTTGTGTTGGAGTTGTTGGTTTTATTGCTGTCACTGGAATATCCTCTACATTGTTTTTTTCAGAAGTACGAGTCGCAGTATAAACCTCTCCAGTAGCCTCTACAGGCTCTTCTGTATCATTAGAATCTTCGTCAGGCATATGTACTCGTGAGTCAACGAGCTTATCTCTGAAGCTTGTTTTGATTACATGAATTTCAGGTTCAATGGCTGAAGTTGTTTTCTCTTTTTCAGTGGCAATTTTAAGTCTTCGCTCTACATCATGTGTTGACGTATGAAATGCCGATGGGTGAAGCACGGTTGTCTCATGATCAATTGCATCTTCGTTCACATCCGTAATAGGTATCGCCCCAGACATGCGTACCTTTTCTCCCTTATTGAGCACCTGCATTTCATCTCCTTCATCGGTAGCAAAACGAGCATTTCCAGACAACTCAGCACGTACTCCGAGTTTCTTCTTGGTATCGGGGATGAGCACCTCGTCATCGTGTTCATACTGAATCGCTATATGTTTATAGGTATTTTGTGTTTTAACACTATGTGCTACTCGATGTTCTTCGATTGATTTTTTTGCATACTCACGAGCCTTCACTCGAGATATTCGTTTCTTCTCAACCTTGTGCGTACTGAGCTCTTCTTTGTTTACATACCAGGTACGACCAATGAGGTGTGCATCTACCTTTCCTCCTCGACATAGTTGTCCAACGTAATCAGTAGCATAGCCAAGCTCCTTTGCAGCCTTAGATGCCTTTACGTAACTTTTTCCATCAAGAATAAGAACTTCCATATGCCTTACAGTATACACGCCATGCGATACGTCTGTATAGCATGGCGTGTATATAGCGCGGACTAAAAAAATATATGGTGTGTCTAGCCGAGATTTTTTTTAAGTAACTCCTGGAGAACTCGAGGGTTGGCAGAGCCACGAGAAATCTTCATACCTTGTCCTACCAAGAATTGAAGTGCTGATTCTTTTCCTGCTCGATATTCTGAAACTACCGCCGAATGCGATGTAATTACTTCATCGATAATTTTCTGAATTTCATCTTCAGAATTATTTTGGTCTAGTCCACGATCCGACACAAGTTTCATAGGATCATTTCCACCCACTACCACTTCAAACAGTATATCCTTTGCAACTCGAGAATTGATTTTTCCTTCATAAATCATCTGCACAAGCACAACGAGATTCTTTGGTTCTGCAGTCAAAAGCACCTCAGTTGAGTCAATCTGGGGCATGAGGTCTGTCAGTACGTAGTTCGCTATCAGTCGACACAACTCGGGATCAAATTGCACCAATAGAGAAGCGCGGGAAAAAAACATATCGAGATGTGGCTGAGAAATTAGTTGCTCAACTTGGTCTATCGTTAAGCCGAGATTTCTATATTTTGAGCGCTTTTCGTCAGGCAACATCGGCATTGCATCTGCTATACGAGATAGCGGTTCACAGGTTGCTATGTTTAATTTTGGTAAGTCAGGGTCTGGAAAGTATCGGTAATCATTCGCGGACTCTTTCACTCGCTGTGAGAATGTCTTTCCCTTTATTTCATCCCAACCACGTGTCTCTTGAATGACTTTCTCTCCATGTTCAATAGCATCAACTTGGCGTTTGATTTCATAGGCAATCGCGCTCTCGACAGACTTGAATGAGTTGAGATTCTTCACTTCAACTTTTGTACCAAATGTCTGCGAATCACTGACAGAAATGTTTGCCTCGACACGCATTTCACCTTTTTCCATATGTGCATCTGAGACGCCCAGTGTTCGAAGGAGGAGTTGTAGCTCTCGTGCAAAATCGCCAGCCGTTTTTGCATCGTGGATAACAGGCTCCGTTACGAGCTCCATGAGTGGTACCCCTGCACGGTTGTAGTCAATGATACTTCCCTCCCCTTGATCGTGAAGTGAGCGCGCGGTGTCCTCTTCGAGGTGTACACGGGTAATCGCGACATCTCGTAGTACCCCTCCCTTCACAAGTGGATACTGATACTGACTAATTTGATACCCCTTCGGAATGTCAGGATAAAAATAATTTTTTCTGTCAAACTCGGTGTAGGTTGCGAGCTCCCCCTTGAGTGCAATCCCCACCTTGAGGACATGCTTCACTGCTTGGATGTTGATGACCGGGAGCGTGCCTGGGTGTCCCATACAGATAGGACAGATGTGTGCGTTCGGCTCTCCGTAGTGAGGATCATTTTTAGAATCGCAAAACATTTTTGTGTGTGTCTTGAGTTCTGCGTGTATCTCAAGTCCTATGGTTGGTATGTATGTTTTCATGGTAGTAACTTATATGTAAATATATTTCAAAAAAAGTCTCCGTCAAATTGTATCAGTTGTTCTTTTTTCGTGCGGTGGTACACCTGGGTATATACTTTTTCACTCACCGACGATCCGTTGTACAGTCTTTTGTGCATCAGATGATGCACGTCTCCAGTCCTCATCTTGTTCCGGTGGTCTCTCTGTTCATCACACCTCACTCGTAGCATACAATATAGTACCCGTCACCACCACTTACGACAAGTTACAAGAACACGAAACTCATTTTTGTACAGGGGTCTTCAGTCTCGTTTGTAATCGTAGAAATTATACGTATCAGGATACGAAATAATATCCAGTATATACAACAAATTTTGACCACTCACCTGTACGTACGTGTGTGAATTTTTCCTCTTCACATTTCTACACTTCATACTCTTGTAATGATTCAGCATATACACTCGCACGAAAAAATCCTGTTTCTAATACAGACAGGCTTTTTTGTGGGCACCTCAGGCTTCTTCGGGCGCTTCTTTTTTCTCTCTGAGATGCTGTACGAGCGCGTCCTGCATCTCCTTTACCCCGTCCTGGGTCTCTCCTGAAACGCAGTACACGTGTGTGACACCTTGCTCGATGAGTGTCTGCTTGACCGCTTCACACGTTTCCCGTGTCGTCGTGTCTGTCTTCGTGAGGAGTACCCACTCCTCTTTTTCTAAAAGTTCCGGATTATATTTTTTGAGCTCTGTGCGAATACTTTGATATGTTTTTATCACATCTTCATTTTCAAGCGATACGCAGTGAAGGAGCATGTTGGTACGCTCAATGTGCTTGAGAAACTTATGCCCCAAACCCTTTCCCTCTGACGCACCCTCAATGAGTCCTGGCACATCTGCAAGAATAAAACCGTACAGCTCTCCGAGGTGAGGCTCGAGTGTCGTGAATGGGTATGCACCGACTTTCGCGTGCGCATTGGTGAGTGCATTGAGCATGGTGGTCTTTCCTGCATTTGGAAATCCAATGAGGCCAACATCAACAATGAGTGAAAGCACGATGGTAAATATGCCAGATTCTCCTCTCTTCCCTTTTGTTGATTCTTCTGGTGCTCGATTTGTAGAAGATTTAAAATACTCATTTCCAAGCCCTCCGTGCCCTCCAAGAAGGATTTTACGCACCTCTCCCTCCTCCGTAAACACGTAGACACGTTCGCGCTCCACATCGGTCACGGTAGCCCCTACAGGCACATCAATATAGAGGTCTTCACCGTCTTTTCCATGTTTACTCCCCCCAGCACCTGCGTCAGCATCTCCGGCCTTAAACTCCTTTGAGCCCGTATAGGTGCCCAAAAGACTTAAATCTCTCACGGCACGAATGTACACACTCCCGCCTTTTCCGCCATTTCCACCAGAAGGACCGCCGTGGGAAATAAACTTCTCACGACGCCACCTGACGACACCGTCGCCCCCATTCCCTGCTTTTGCTTTTATCGTCAATTCATCTACAAACATAATGTGGTGTATATTGCCATGAGATGCTGAAAATAGCCA
>CAZDUC010000074.1:0-4267 GCA_964508585.1 uncultured Candidatus Saccharibacteria bacterium | reverse complement strand
CATGAAGGACATATACCAGGTATTAAGAAATCATCATGGTAAACGACCCAGTAGGAGATTTCATCATCCAGCTCAAAAATGCGGGGATGGTACAAAAGACTGCAGTGAGTATTCCGTACTCAAAGTTGAAGCATGCTATTGCTGATAAGCTTGTTGAAACAGGCTTTATCACGAGTGCGACAAAATACGGGAAGAAGGTTAAGAAGACTCTTGATATTACACTCAAGTATGATGCACAGGGTGTGCACGAGATCCGAGGAGTGCAAAGAGTCTCAAAGCCTGGTCGACGACTCTACCTCAATGTTGCAGAGATTTTCCCTGTCAAATACGGCAAAGGAAAGCGTATTCTCTCGACACCTGCAGGTATCCTCACCGGTGACGAAGCAAAGCAGAAAAATGTCGGTGGAGAAGAACTATTCATCATTTGGTAACAACACACATATGAGCAGATTAGGAAAACAACCAATTCAAATTCCTGCAGGCGTCACCGTGACGTGTGCAGATGGCGTACTCAAAGTCTCTGGACCAAAGGGTGAGCTTTCACGTGTTGTTGCTGGAGATGTTGCAATTGCTATTGCAGATGGAGTGGTGACCGTGAGTAAAACAAAAGAGAATCCAAAATCACAGGCACTTTGGGGTACGTACGCAGCCCACATCCACAACATGATTGCAGGTGTAACCGAAGGGTTTACAAAAATTCTTGAGATTGAGGGAGTCGGATACCGTGCAGAAGCACAGAACGACAAAATCAAGCTTTCTGTCGGTTTTTCACACCCTGTGGAGCTTGTTGCACCAAAGAATGTACACATCACGACTGAAAAAAATGTCATCACCATTACGGGCATTGATAAGGAGGTGGTCGGACAGTACGCAGCAGACATCAGAAAGATTAAGAAACCAGAACCATACAAGGGGAAGGGAATTCGATACCGAGGCGAGTACATTATTAGAAAGCAGGGTAAGAAGGGTGTGTCGTAATCGCACGCTTAGAAACGTACTATGAGTATCACATCACAAAAAGTAGTAAAGCGAAATCGTCGACACACACGTATCCGTGCAAAGGTGCATGGTACAGCGACCTGTCCACGTCTTGCAGTGTATCGAAGTAATCGCTTCATTTACGCGCAGCTCATCAATGATGAGACAGGTACGACGCTTGTTGGTCTTGACACACGAAAGGTGACTGGAGACACAGCACTCATTCGTGCAAAAGAAGCTGGCCGTATGGTTGCCGTTGAGGCGAAGAAAAAGGGTATCGACCGTGTTGTCTTTGACCGTGGCGGTTTCCAATACCTTGGTGCAATTGTTGAACTTGCAGAGGGGGCCCGAGAGGGAGGTCTTGCATTTTAAATGAGTATCTATATTTTCATAATGACAATGATGAACATATAGCCATACGAATTTACCCCAGTGCAATACGCCGTCGGCGTTTGTGGCAAAGCCACATTGCACAGGGTTAAAGAATTATTAATTCATTGTCATTCATAATTAATTCAAAATGAGTGAAGAGAAACAGCAGGAAGCTATAACTGAAACAGAAGTTTCAACTGTAGTAGCAGAAGAAGTGCAGAGCACCGATGCTACCACCGATGCACCAGCTGGCGCGCCGTCTACCTATCGAGGTGGTCGTGGAGGACGTCATGGAGGTGGAGCGGGTGGTGATGATAGACGAAATCCGCGTCGCGCACGACGTGGGACACGACGAGATGATCGTGTTCGTTCAGAATTTGATCAAAAAATCATCAGTATTCGACGCGTAACTCGTGTGATGGCTGGAGGACGACGGTTTAGCTTTAGTGTATCGATCGTCATTGGAAACAAGAAAGGAAAAGTGGGTGTTGGTATCGGAAAGGCGAGTGATACACAGCTCGCGATTGAAAAGGCGGTACGAAATGCTCGCAAAAACCTCATAGAGATTCCACTCAACAAGTACCAACACATTCCGCATGATGTGAGCACAAAACTTGCCTCAAGTGAGGTAATGATTATGCCTGCACCAGGAAGAGGGCTTGTGGCTGGAAGTTCTGTACGTACCGTCCTTGAGCTCGGTGGAGTAAAGGATGTCACCGCAAAGATCTTCTCACGAAGTAAGAATAAGCTTAACAACGCGCGCGCAGCGGTAGCGGCACTTAAGAAACTTAAGGCATAACCGCCACTAACGTAAATCGTATGCAATTACATCAACTTCAACCAAACACCGTTCGCACATCTGCAAAGCGTGTTGGCCGTGGCGGAAAACGTGGAAAGACATCTGGCAAAGGAGGAAAAGGGCAGACTGCGCGAGCTGGTGGCCGTCCACGACCAGAAATGCGCGATATTATCAAACGATTACCAAAACTTCGAGGATTTGGAAAGAATCGCGCACGTACGGTGAATAACGAACGCGAGCTTCCAACAGTTATCAACCTCAAGACGCTTAATGGCATTTTTGCAAAGGGCGACACGGTATCTCCGCAGTCATTGCTTGCAAAGGGTGTGATTCAGACACTCCGCGGAAAAGTACCAATGATTAAGATTCTTGGGACCGGTGATATCACGATCGCAGTAACCCTCTCTGGATGCACCTACTCAACTTCTGCAAAGGAAAAGATTGAAAAAGCGGGAGGTACAGTGCTCTAAATATCGGTTCTTCAGGATTGAGACCGTAGTACACTTGTAGTACTATTAAGGCTGTACAGGAATAGTATGATCTATTTCGTCGAAATTACTACGCATAAATTACGCTGGTAGCCCTGCATCCGTAGGACTGCCACAGCAATAGGATGGATATCTTTCTTCAAAAACTTAAAATCATGGTCGGGGAAAAAGCGATTCGCGACCGTGTACTCTTTGTACTCTTCGCACTCGTTGTCTTCCGTGTGTTGGCGGTAGTTCCAATCCCAGGTGTTGATATCAACGTCCTCAATCAATTCTTTGAGAATAATCAGTTCCTCGGACTCATCAACATTTTTTCAGGAGGTGGACTCACCAATCTCTCGATTGTGATGCTTGGTGTAGGGCCGTTCATTACCGCATCGATCATTATGCAACTTCTGACCGTGATGTCCTCAAAGCTCAAAGCGATGTATTCAGAGGAAGGGGAAACAGGACGTGCTCGTTTTACTCAGTATTCACGACAACTCGCACTCCCACTCGCAATTTTGCAAGCATTTGGCTTTTTGTCACTCCTCAAATCGCAGGGGGTTATTAGTGGGCTTACCACGCTCGAATTTGTGGTTAACATCGTCATTGTAGTCGCAGGATCAATGCTCCTTATGTGGCTCGGAGAGCTTGTGACGGAGTATGGTATTGGAAACGGTGTGTCAATCATCATCTTTGCAGGTATTGTCGCAACACTTCCTTCCTCGGTGAGTCAGTTACTGTATAATTTCGACCCATCACAGATTCCTCTCTATGCAGGATTTGTGGTCGCTGCGCTCGGAATTATCTATGGGGTGGTTGTGATGACACAGGCTGAACGACAGGTGCCTATTACGTACGCAAAACAGGTTCGTGGCGGAAAGACATACGGTGGCACGACGAGCTACCTTCCACTCCGACTCAATCAGGCCGGGGTGATCCCAATCATCTTCGCGCTCTCGATTATTCTCTTTCCACAGATGATACTCAATATCCTTGCCTCGTTTAACGTACCCCATGTAGCAGAACTTTCAGAAAAGGTACTCGCCTTCTTCCAAAATCAAGAGCTTTACGCGGGAGTGTACTTTGTCCTTGTCATTCTCTTCACCTTCTTCTACACTGCGGTCACCTTTGATCCAGATGCGATGTCAAAAAATCTCCAGCGAAATGGTGCCTTTATTCCAGGAATTCGTCCAGGTACGCATACCGCAGAGTTTCTTGGTAAGCTTATTACCCGCCTTACGCTCGCAGGAGCACTCTTCCTCGGTATTATTGCTGTCCTTCCAATGCTCATGCAGATTTTGACCGGTGTGAGCACACTCGCGATTGGTGGTACTGCGCTTCTCATTGCAGTGTCGGTTGTCATTGACCTGGTCCGTCGTATTGACTCACAGGTATCACTCAGACAGTACTAGAAGGAGCTTGTATCGAACAGTGATAAGTCATAATAGATACGAAAACGCGCGCCTACGGCGCGCGTTTTCGTATCCCACCACTGATACAAGCACTCAACACACCCGCGCCTCTGGCGCGGGCGTACTCTACCCACCCCCCGGATGGGCCGTGACGGCGGCCCCCCCCGCCCGGCCCCCCGGGGGTGGAACATGTTGGGTTTTTATTTTGGAGAGCGGGGTTGTTGTTTACCTTA
>CAZDUC010000073.1:259-4278 GCA_964508585.1 uncultured Candidatus Saccharibacteria bacterium | reverse complement strand
GAGACACCCGGAGGGAAGCAGACGTATACCGTGCTCAAAGTCTCATAAAAATGGTACTCATGAAAACCCCACCGTTTGCTTCGCAAACGATGGGGTTTTCATTTTTGCAATTAAGCGATACTATAATACCCACTATGTCAGCATTAGATGAAATACGCAGTGAGCGCTTAAAGAAATTAGAAATACTGAGAGATCGGGGAATTGATGCGTATCCAGCAACAACACACCGTACACATCGAATCAGTGATGTTGTTACCTCCTTTGATGCACTTGCTTCATCGAGAGACATACTCACGATAGCGGGGCGCGTGATGGTGGTGCGTGGGCAGGGTGCAATACTCTTTGCAGATATTCAAGATGGTGGAGGAAAGTTTCAAGCAGTGTTTAAGAGCGATGTGCTCGAGGAGGATTTGTTTGGACTCTTTAAAGAAGTGATTGATAACGGTGATTTTATTGAGGTGACTGGTGTGGTATTTGCGACCGATAAGGGACAGCAATCAATTCTTGTACAACGATGGGCAATGCTCTCAAAGAGCCTGCTTCCACTCCCCGATAAATTTCATGGACTTCAAAATGAGGAAGACCGTTTTCGTAAACGATACCTCGACATCCTCACGAATGCTGACCTCAAGGCGACTTTTTTTCGCAAGGAACGTTTTTGGGATGTGACGCGCACCTTTCTTAAATCAAAGGGATTTTTAGAAGTGGAAACACCAACACTCGAGGTGACGACTGGGGGCGCAGAGGCACGTCCATTCAAAACCCATCACAACGATTTTGATATTGATGTATTCCTTCGAATTTCGGTGGGCGAACTCTGGCAGAAACGACTTCTTGCCGCAGGCTTTGATAAGACGTTTGAAATCGGGCGCGTGTACCGTAATGAAGGGACGAGTCCCGAGCATCTCCAAGAATTTACGAACATGGAGTTTTACTATGGCTATGCCGACTACAGTCAAGGAATGGAATTGGTGAAGGAGCTGTACCGAGTGATTGCACAAGAGGTGTACGGAACGACCGCATTTACCTATAAGACACACACCTTCGACCTCGCTCAAGAGTGGGTGGATATTGATTACGTTGATGAGATCCAAAGGCAAACGGGCGTTGATGTGATAACTGCATCTGAAGAAGATTTGAAACGAAAGCTTACTGAACTGAATGTGTCATACGATGGCGCAAACCGTGAGCGACTCACCGATACACTCTGGAAGTATTGCAGAAAGAATATTGCAGGACCTGCATTCCTCATCAATCATCCAAAACTCATTGCACCACTCGCGAAGAGTGTGA
The DNA here is from genome assembly GCA_964508585.1 of uncultured Candidatus Saccharibacteria bacterium. Taxonomy (GTDB): domain Bacteria; phylum Patescibacteriota; class Minisyncoccia; order Phycocordibacterales; family UBA918; genus Damh-18. The sequence goes on along the minus strand of CAZDUC010000073.1, from coordinate 2,985 downwards.
GAGGGACTGCGGTGACGCAGATGTTCCAGCCGATTATTGGCGGAAGTGAGGTGGGAAGGGGATACTCGGAGCTCAATGACCCCGTAGATCAGAGAGAGCGTTTTGAGGTACAGCGGACGCTCATTGAATCGGGTGATGAGGAAGCCATGATGCCCGATGATGAATTTATCGAGATGCTCGAGCACGGCATGCCCCCAACGTGTGGCTTTGGCTTCGGTGAACGTCTCTTTGCCATCCTCGAAAATAAACCCCTCCGTGAGGTGCAAATGTTCCCACTCATGAGGCCGAAGGAATAATTGCAGAGTATTATTATGCCTCTTAATAATTTATGTTAAATCAAAAAACAATAAAAATTAGATACGTCATGTATTTTCTTTTTGTATTGGCTATCATACTGTGGCTTCAATCAATCAGTTTACCTAGTTCCGCACAACCCATTACGAAGATACCCAGAAATGCACAGGAAATAGGGGGTGGCTTTTTTAAAGACGGGAATACAATTTGGGGGGAATCAGGACGACATGGTGACTTTGTCTTTGTTGGTAATTACAGAGTCTTTAAAGTTGAAGGTGCTGATGCAGAGACCTTTAGACCATTGGATTGCAGTTATTATGGAAAAGATAAAAATCATGCTTTTTTCAAATCAGATATTATGAATGATGTGGATATTACAAGTTTTGTCTGTCTAAATTCAAATAGTGTAGTTAATTATGTAAAAGATTCACACAGTGTGTATTATGAAGGAAAACCAATAATTCATGCCGACCCAGCTACTTTCGAGGAGATAGCATCCGACATCTGCCCTATGTACGCTAAGGATAAAAGTCGTGTGTATTTTTATGGAGAAGAAATACCATCAGTTGACCTTGATACTTTTGAGATACTGGAACGTAGCGAAATTGCTCTCATGAAAGAGTCTCGGTTTGAAAGAATATGCTATGCAAAAGACATTAAGGCAGTATATTCAAATGAGAAAATAATTAATTTTGCTAATCCAGAAAATTTTCATCGTCTAAATGGAAACTATTTAGCCGATGATAAACATGTTTGGAAAACAATTACTATAGACAGTTCTCTTGTAGATGTTCTTTTGGAACATGCCGACCCTTTAACTTTTAAAGACCTTGGACATGGTTTTTCAAAGGATGCAACACGAGTCTATTATAATGCCAGTTCTACCGATTTTGATGCAGAATCATTTGACTTCATTACTGGCAACTCTTCTCTTAACTTATTTCGTAATAAAATGGATGTGTATCTTATCCACTCATCAGGACAACAGTCTCCAATGAGAATACAGGGTATTAATCCTGACACGCTTAGTATCGTAAGTGGTCAATATGTAAAAGACGATATGAATGTATATTACCTTAACTACAGTAGCTCAACGCCGTCTATCGAGATAGTTGAGGGCGCTGACGCAAGCACGTTTAGTAGTATTGCTGGGGATGGTGCTCGAGCAAATGATAAGTACCGAACCTATGCAAAGGGTAAACCAGAACATATTTTTCAAATATTATTTGATCTATATGATTTATTGCGTCCTTCTCCAGAGACTTTTTAAAAACAATCCTCTCCGTGACGTCCAATTCTTCCCACTCATGAGGCCGAAGGAATAGAATATAGATAATAGGGAATAGACAGAATGTCATATGGAGTATAAGAAAAAGAAACGACCATTTGTGTATCTGTGCACAGGGATGTCTCTGGATGGAAAAATATCAACAGCTAAACGGATCGATACAAGGATAACGGCGGATGACGATAGAAACTTTTTGTATGACCTCCGTGTTCCGTGTGACGCGATTATGGTAGGCGGACGAACTGCCCTCATTGATGACCCCTCGTTGGTCGTCAAGTCTGTGAAAAGGCAGAATCAGAGATTAAAATTGGGCAAGACGAAAGAGCCCGTTAAGGTTGCTATTGTCTCTGATATTACGAAACTAAAAACAAATGGCGATTTTTTCAATACTGGAGATACGAGAAAAATAATCTTCACAACCGAGCGTTCACCAAAGAGAAAGATTGAAGAGGTGAAGCAGATCTCCGATGTGTTTATTCTTGGAAAGAAAAAGGTCAATCTCATGAGCGCTTTAGTGAAACTGTATGACCTGGGAATCAAATCTGTTATGGTGGAAGGTGGGGGAGAATTAATTTTCTCTCTGTTAAAGGAAGAATTGATTGATGAGATAAATTTGAAGATTGGCGATTTGATTTTAGGAGGTCGCAATGCTCCAACAGTATGCGATGGCGAAGGATTTACCGGTCTTACCGCAAAACAGGTTAAGCTTATTGATTTAACACGAAAGGGGAATTATTTGATGTTGAAATATACGGTGGTAAAAGGATAGAAAATATTAAATGGAGGATAGAATATAGGAAATAGGAATTGCCCCATATTTGACTGGATATATCTACTTGATATCATATGGGTATGAAAAAGGCGGTTACTTCAAAAAAACTTACCAAAAAAGAAATCGCGGAACGTGAGGCGGTTATCAATGGCCCATTGTATAGCGATGTTGACGTCAAGCGATACATCGGATTCGTACTTGAGCAATCGAATGAAAATGTGAAGGCGGTAGCGGAACAGTATATGTCACTCAATGGCAAAATTGAGTGGCTTACTGATGGCTTCACCGAGTTAAACGGGAAAGTTGAAGTGTTGAGCGATGGCTTCACCGAGTTAAACGGGAAAGTTGAAGTGTTGAGCGATGGCTTCACCG
>CAZDUC010000073.1:0-159 GCA_964508585.1 uncultured Candidatus Saccharibacteria bacterium | reverse complement strand
AGTTAAACGGGAAAGTGGATACCTTGAATCAACAAGTTACTCGTCTTGACATGAAAGTCGACGGTATAGATATCCGACTTGGAAATATAGAGCGTGACGTTTCTATCATAAAAAGTGATCTTAAGAAAAAAGTTGACTATGATGAATTCGAAGCGCTCA
>CAZDUC010000072.1:584-4438 GCA_964508585.1 uncultured Candidatus Saccharibacteria bacterium | reverse complement strand
TCCCCCAACTCCAATAGTATCTGGAGTCGCCGTCATGGTGCATGACACGGGGTCAGTTCCTCCACCACCATATCCATCCTCTGCAAATACAGGAGTACCACTGATGAGTAGAGCAAGTACTATCATTTGTCCTGTAATTTTTTGCGCAAGTGTAGTCATACTGAAATAATGATTATAAATATTCTCAAAAGCGAATCTATACCTTCCCTTTGTATGTACATAGTATACAGCAAATGCAACTGCTTAACTACCAGATTCAGAGAGTAAGCTGGTGATACTATCTTTTGTGAGTCTTGTAAAGACCGCCTCACCAAGCTTCTGTTCGCCTGTAACCGCAACCCCAAGTACGGCACCATTTTTTGAGACAAGAGCGGATCCAGGTGTCATAGTTCCGTAGATGTTGGTGACAACGGTAGTACTCTGGACATTGGTAATTATTCCTGTCCCAATGCTCATTTTTTCATTTCCATGTATCCCCGCGACCAAATCACCCACAAGAGGAGCATCATTGGTAAAGGTCGCGACGAGTGAGGTGCTCAGAGTAACCTTGAGTACAGCAAGTTTGTTTTCAACTTTAAGCACCGTCGCAGTGAGACGTTCCTTTGTTCCGGGTATCGACACACTGTATGTGCTCGATGCCGAAACCACGTCTGGAGCAATGATATGTGCGTCGGTAATGAGCGTTCCATTTGTCGACACCACAATCCCGCGACCTAGAAATTCAGCATCAGGAGCGTCATTGGCATAGATGAGTACTGAGCTCCCCTGATTCTTTGCGACCGCATCCATGATGGTATCTGCCTCTGACTTTGGTCCTGCTGTATTCTCTTCAGAGACTATCGCCTTCCTCGCCTCCTCGACAAAGGGTGACACTTCCTTCGCAACTGGTTCGACCCCATACTGTATGAGTGCAAAAGCAACAATACAAAGCGTCACCGCAATCGAGAGAAGACTGCTGACGAGAATGGTGAATGTGGATGCTCCTCCGTGAGTAGATTGCATACGATACGTTTGATTTTACCTAGTAAGTGTAGAACAACAGATTTTTGCACGCTACCAAATTTTACCACAAACGTCAACGCATATAGTGCGCGTCATATTTTTTAATTTACGGTTCGATGAAATTGTAGTACTGTACAGGGAATGAGCCAAAACACCTATGATTTTTCCGTTGTTGTCCCTTTCTTCCGAGAAGCGGGGAATGTTACTGCCCTTGATACTGAAATCAAGGCAGTTATGGCAAAGCTCGGTGGAACGACTGAATATATCTATGTCCACGACGGAAGTACCGACAACACGCTCGCCGAATTAAAGTCACTCAAAGGGGTTACCGTTATTGACCTCAATCGGAATTATGGTCAAGCCACTGCCCTCGATGCAGGGTTCAAGCATGCCTCTGGCGCTATCGTCATCTCACTCGATGGCGACGGTCAAAACGACCCATCAGACATTCCTCGCCTCCTTACGAAGCTCCTTACCGACAACCTCGACGTGGTAGCCGGATGGCGCAAGGTCAGAAGTGATAGAGGACAGATTAAAGTACTGACAAAAATTGGCAGATTGCTCCGAAAGTTCATCATCAAGGATTCAGTGCACGATACCGGTTGTACACTCCGTGTCTATCGGTCCGAAGCGGTCAAATCCCTCGACCTCCAAGGCGAGATGCACCGCTACATCCTCGCACTGTTGCGCTGGAAAGGATTTAAAATAGATGAGGTTATCGTCAACGACCGTGCTCGTGTGCATGGAAAGAGCGCATACGGGATTTCAAAAGCAGTGCGCGGATTGATTGACCTTCTCTACATTTGGTTCATTCACAAGTACTCACAGCGACCGCTTCACCTCTTTGGGTACACCGCATTGTGCATACTATGTTTGGGAGTGTTATTCTTTGGCTACGCAGTCTACCAAAAAATCTTTCTCGAGGTCGGTATCAATCGAAGTGGACATTTCCTCGTGGGGTCATTCCTCCTCCTCACCTCAATTATACTCATGAGTTTTGGTATCGTCATTGATCTCCTTCTCAAGATTCATCTCAATAATTCCCCCTTCGAAAGGCGGTACTATATACGAGAAATAGTAAAAAATAACTAGCGTATTCTTTTATACGTCGTTGCGCTACATTTCGAAACACTCATCACATATTGAGTATACACATAAAGACCGTCCTTTGTATCAACATACATCTGCAATGAAAAATACACTCCTTCACGCTTCACCTTCCAACATACGTATCCTCAGCATCCTTACACTTCTGCTCCTTGTTGGTGGTTTTTTGCGCTTCTACGACCTCGGCACCCAGCCCTACTGGATGGACGAGGGATACACTATCAATGCCATCTTGGCTATCAGTGAAAAGGGTGAAAGCGTTCTCGATTCTGGACTTCCCTACGGCTGTCCAATGTATTGCTATCCAGCGACTTATATTGCTGACACCTTTGGCCACACCGCCACCAGTTACCGTCTACCGGCGGCCGTCATGGGCGTACTCTTCATTCTACTTATATATGTAGTAGTGAGACGACTTTTCGATACCCCAACCGCTCTGCTGACGACCGCCTTCACCACCTTTTCATACTTCCATATTGCGTGGTCACGCCAAGCCCGTTGGTATACCCTCTTCACCTTCCTCTTCTGGCTCTCCTTGTACACCTTCTACCGCGCGTACTACGGCAAAGAAAAACGCTTTCTCTTTGGCGCCCTCACCGTTCTTCTTACCATTCTCACCATCCTCACTCATGGTCTTGGTTATCTCCTCCCTTTCATTATGATTTGCTGGATAGCAATAGATCAACTCTTCACTCACCGACATCTCATCTGGCGCACGCTCTTTTTGTCGGCAATTTCCATCGCGGGAGTTATTGTGCTCCTCGATGTCTTCTTGGGAAAAGACACCTTTCTCTATTCCCTCACCCACTTTGAACTCTACGCCAGCCTACCGTTCTATCTCAGTTTCTACTTGCGTACCTACTGGCTATTCATTCCTTTTGTACTCATTGCGCTACTTTTTCCTCCACTCACATACCGTCGTCCCATATACCTCCTTTCTCTCACCTTTCTCGCGTACCTCCTGCCCCTCTCTTTCCTCACGAGCATCATTCACTACCGTTACCTCTTTCACCTTACACCTATCATCTTTATGCTCGCAACCATCGGTATGCTTGTATCCTACCGACTCCTCTCCAATTGGTTTTTTAAAACGTCATTCGTAGTTGGTATCCTTCTGCTCTTCTTTACCGTCGGGACTGGCATCTTTATTCCTCAGTCATTCTATAGACTTGAGAGCGATAATCCTGCCACCTCTCGTACCTTCCCCGGCACCGCTGGCTACTATGCATACACTCCCCAACCAAACTGGAACTCTGCGTACGCGTACATCAAAGAAATTCGAACACAAGATGATATTATAATCAGTAGCCACCCTCACTTTACGAAAATCTTTCTCCGTGAAGCTGGCTACTGGCTGGGGTACAACTACCACGGTATGTCGAACCTCCCCACCACCATCAAGAACGATCGTGAATACTACGTCGGAGCGATTGTAGTAGACAATCTAGAGGATTTTGTGCATATTACCGAAGGTAAACAAGGCTTTGTTATTCTCGACTACATGGCCACGGATAATAGAATCGCCGAAGAAACCCTCACGCACATCCGGCGCAAACTCAACTTGGTCTACCAAGACAAAGAGAGCGAATTCTCCCAAATCTGGATTTACCGTTTTGAGCACCATCTTCCTGAATAATAGTAAAAAGGAAGGGGGGGGGGGGGGGGGGGGGGCGGCCGGCGCCCCCCGGGGGGGGGGGGTTGGAAAAAAAATAACAAAAGAAAGGAGGGAGGGAACGAAAAAAAGT
>CAZDUC010000072.1:0-574 GCA_964508585.1 uncultured Candidatus Saccharibacteria bacterium | reverse complement strand
TCCTGAATAATACTAAAAAAGAAGGGAGCGAAGGCTTCGCCTCCGCCCCCTTCTTTTTTTCCTTAATTCAAATACTCTGCCAATACTTGTCCTTCTTATCCATAATAATGGGAACAGTTCCCATTATCTATCATCAAATCGTTGCTATTTGAATTACTCTATTATTCAGCCAATGTCTCTTGTACCAATACGTAGTATGTCGCTCTGCCTTTGCCTTGTCTGGAGATAATATTTTTTTGTACCAAGCGCTTAAAATCAAGTATTTGTGTCGAATGTGCTCGAGTTGTAATCCTGGCATATTCACGCCTAGTAATTGAACCATTTTTTTTAATATAGGTAATTATTACATTTTCATATTCAGTAAGACGAATAGGAGCAAGGGAGCTACTGAGTAACTTTTGCACCCTTAGCAATTCATCAATAATACCGTCGGTGAAATAGATAAGCCAATTAGTAAAATCAATCTTACTTGCTATGTCGTAGTAATCCCCCGATACCCCGACAGACGAAAAATACTTCGTCACATTCTGATTGTAATAGTTTTCAAAACTAAACAATTGAAATGTATCAAGTC
>CAZDUC010000071.1:0-4555 GCA_964508585.1 uncultured Candidatus Saccharibacteria bacterium | reverse complement strand
AACCAGTGGGAAATTGCCGAATTATACAGAATTGCTCAAAAAAGTTGGCTTGAGCGAAATGTACAATAAGTCACAAGGTTGGGGAAACCCAACCTTTTTTGTTTAGTTATGAACCCTTACACGTTATAATCGTCAAAACACAATGAGGTACAATAGCAACTTTCTACCATTTTAGATATTTTCTTAAAATAACACATGTAGTTAGTTCTTGTTATCTTCCCCCACCAACGGTAGAATTGATGTATGGCGACACTCTTCACTGTACAAAATATTATTGAATCTCTAAGCTCAACTGAGACCGCTGATGTGGAGCTCGTACGTCACGCATACGAATTTGCAAAGACAGCACACGAGGGGCGCACTCGCTACTCAGGTGATCCATACCTCACCCATCTTGCTGCGGTCGCTAAAATGCTCGCAGAAATTGGTATGGGTGCACAAACAGTCGCAGCTGGTCTCCTTCATGACACTATCGAAGACACCTCAGTCACCCCAGAAGATATTAAAAAAGAGTTTGGTGAAGAAATTTTCTTCTTGGTGCAAGGAGTGACGAAACTCGGCTCAGTGCGCTACTACGGAAGCGATCGACACAATGAAAGTCTCCGAAAACTTTTTGTTGCGACGAGTCAGGATATCCGCGTCCTCATCATCAAACTCATTGATCGTCTCCACAATATGCAGACGCTCGAGTTTGTCCCCAAGGAAAAACAACTTCGCATCGCACGTGAGACACTTGAAATCTATGTTCCCGTGACGCACCGACTTGGAATGGGACGTATTCGAAAAGAGCTCGAGGACCTTGCCTTTCCCTACGTGTATCCCGACGAACACAAGCGCGTCATTGGCCTCACAAAGCAACTTGCAAAAAATAGCGAAGAGGAACTCGAGCGCGCACGTAAGTCACTCCAAAAGCGTCTTGCAGAGAGTGGTTTACGCGATTTCCATACCTCGTACCGTTCAAAGGGTACCTATAGCCTCTATCAGAAACTTAAACGTCGTGAATGGGATCTCGACAAGGTATATGACTACCTCGCTATTCGCGTGGTCGTGCAGAGTGTGGAGCAGTGCTACCAAGTCCTTGGCATTGTCCACGAGATATGGCGCCCACTTCCCCAGCGTGTGAAAGACTACATCGCCTTTCCAAAGCCAAATGGCTACAAGTCACTCCATACGACCGTCATTACCCCAAATCGAACCATCCTCGAAGTACAAATTCGTACCGAGACGATGCATCGCGAAGCTGAGTACGGTATTGCATCACACATCATCTACAAAAACATGCAACTGGGGCAAAAGGAAACCCGGAGCACTGCATCCTGGTTTGCCTCGCTTGTACCAGCACTCTTTAAGCCGTTTATTTGGAAAACAAAAACTGCGCCAGAAGCGCAGAAAGAAGTCATCCAAGATCATACTCATAAACAAAAAATCCCACGATGGATACAGGAAATTGCTGATGCACATAAATCAGGAACGAGTGAACGTGAGTTCTTCGAAGGGAGTGGGGATGACTTTTTCTCCTATCGCATTTTTGTGTTCACCCCAGAGGGCGATGTGATTGACCTACCCCTCGGAGCCACGCCCATAGACTTCGCGTATGCCATTCATTCTGACATTGGGGATCATGTCGCGGGAGCAAAGATGAACAAGAAGCTCGTAGAACTGAGCACTGAGTTAAAGAACGGTGACATTGTTGAAATCATCACCGGCAAGTCAAACAAGCCAACTCGCAAGTGGCTCGATTATGCAAAAACTTCCCTTGCGCGAAGAAAGATTCGTACAGCACTTGCAAATGAGCAAGCTACAATGAGAAATTCTTGAGTGTATAGAGATCCGCATCATCCTCTTGTGGTTTTGGCGGTTCTACTTTTTGGGGTACTACAGTAGCTATCGGTTGCGTTTGTTGCATGCCTGGCGCAGTGTATGAGTGCGTGTAGCTCGATGAGACAGGAATATTCGCTGGTGCGACCGGCTGTACTGGGTGCATCGCGTGTACCCCGCTCGTTGGTACGGTACGCGTTAGTGAATTCAACGACGATTGTGGTAGGGGGGTATGTACCGCTTCTTCATGCGGCATTTCATATGATCGAGTCATTTCTGGCACTGTCATAAAGGAGGAAGGCATACGCATTATTTCTTGGACACTTTCGGTTGGAGTACTTTGAGGTGTCGCCTCTGATACTACTGATTGTGTAGCTGGTGCCACAGGAGTAGCGGTATACGCGAGGGGTGTCGGCTCAACAACTGCACGAACTTCCTGTGTGTCGTGGAAAATCTCATCACTCACCAGTGGTGCATGTGGTACATCCTCGTGCTCACGATACACATCTTGAGTAGCATCAAGAATAGGCGTCGGTGCATGGTCAGGGACAAATGCTGGGAACATCCTCTCTTCTTCTTGTGCTTCAGATACCCGATCGAGTACCTCTTCAACAACACCATGAGAATCAATGTGCGAAAATTGCGCTTCTTCAGCAACGAGTACTGCTTCAGGTGTTTCAGGGGTCTCGAGTGAATCAAAACGAGTAAATACTTCCTCTGGGTGTTCTTCATGTACAACTGGAATCACTGGTGCGGGAGTATGAACTCTTGGCACGAGCACAGTATCGTCAGTCTGAGAAACATGCTGAAGCGGAGTAGCTTCTTCAATGTGTGCGAGCATTTTTGTTTCGGTACCGCCGTACACGGTCGATTCTGCTTTATGAATCACGTCAAGTAACTTGCGCAAATCATCAGACGCAAAATAATCAATGGTGAGCTTTCCGCCAAAATCTGTTTTCTGAATTTGTACGCGTGTACCAAATGTTTCGGTAAACTGTCGTTCAATTTCAATCAGTTCAAAATCAGTGTCTCGAAGCCAATCCTTTTTACGAACTTTTTCAGTCGCAATTTTTCTTGAAATACGTTCTACCTCACGTACTGATAGTTTTTTAAGAAGGATTTCACGAAACACAACATCTTGCTCTGTCGGTCGATCGTTGAGCATAAGGAGTGTACGCGCATGACCATCAGAAATATCACCTGAGCGAAGTGCGTTGAGGATAGTTTCAGGAAGCCCGAGAAGACGGATTGAGTTTGCAACATACTCACGACTTCTCCCAACTTTTTGGGCCACCTGCATGTGAGAAAGTCCAAACTGCTCCGCAAGTTGCTTAAAAGCAAGTGCGCGGTCAACTGCATTCAAATCTTCACGCTGGAGGTTTTCGATAATCGCAAGTTCGAGCTTCATAAGCTCTGACTCCTCGCCGGTACGGATAATGACTGGCACCTGCAAAAGTCCCGCTAGTCTGGAGGCTCGCAACCTTCGTTCTCCCGCGATAAGTTCATACTCCGTCGTGAAGGCTCCATCTTCATCCACAATCTCTCTCCGCGTAACCACGAGTGGCTGGAGAACGCCGTACATTCGGATTGATTCAGCCAGCTCTTGCAGTCGCGCCATATCGAATTCACGCCGTGGTTGATACGGATTTGGGACAATTCTATCTACTTCAATCCAAAAAATTGAATTACTCTCGTACGCCATGGTGGGTATTGTATCACATTGATTATTCCCTCCTAACAGGAGCTGTACACCTTTCGCAAAAACTGCTCAAGGTCCTGAAAAGCTCCAAGCGTTCGCTTTTCAGCCTGTGTATAATTTGATACACTCAGAATATGGGCAAGTGTCGGAATGGTAGACGACCGCGACTCAAAATCGCGTGACCGCAAGGTCGTGAGGGTTCGAGTCCCTCTTTGCCCACCAAATAAAACTGTGTTGTTTCCCTCTCTGACGAAATAGGCCTTTCAATGTTCCATTCTTTGAGACCTACAATATCATTTTTACATGCAAAAAATTTTAAAAGAAAATCTTGCGTATATCATTGGAATTGCACTTGGAGATGGAAATCTTTCAAATCCGAACGGAAGAGCGACACGTCTCAGAATTACCTGTGACGCAAAGTATCCAAAACTTGCAGAAAATATCGTTTCTACTCTTCAAGAAATTTTTCCAAAAAATAATGTTTCTATAATCTACACACCAAAGAAGACTACTTACTTTAATATCAGTGTGTATTCAAACAAACTCAATGAATACATGCCGTGGAAAGTGTGCTGTGGATCAAAATTGTCACAACATGCGAGAGTGCCAACATGGATCCGTACACACAAACGATATTCGAAACTGTGTTTAAGAGGACTACTCCAAACAGATGGTTCAATATATAAAGATAGAGGATACCTTATGATAAATTTTACCAATCATATTAAAGAACTCATTGATGATGTAATGCAAATGCTGGAACTTAATGAGTTTCAACCAACTCTCAGCAAGACTCCTGCAAAGGGTGGCGGTTATAAATATTGTGTAAGAATCGCCAGAGATTCAGATAGACTTATCCAAACACTAAAACTTTCAAAATCATAACGTTGAACATCATGTATAATTTAATTCATGGACCAAAAATTCTCACTATCGTCGGACCTACCGCCTCAGGGAAAACCTCACTTTCGATAGAGATTGCCGAGCGCTTCAACGGCGAAGTGGTTTCTGCTGACTCACGACAGGTGTATCGTGGGC
>CAZDUC010000070.1:2953-4566 GCA_964508585.1 uncultured Candidatus Saccharibacteria bacterium | reverse complement strand
TTCTTGAAGGAGGATATGCTGGTCTTGAAATAGATTGGGATGCAAATGGTGGTGGCGAAGGGAGTGCGTACGACGACTATTACGGCATTCCAGATAATGCGACACTCCTTGGTGGATTCACACTTAATGAAGCAAAGAACTTCGAGTACACCTTATCAAATATCTCTGTTGGTACACACCGGTATCGGTTTTCGGTATCTGCACCGAGTGGTGGAGGTGGTGAAGCTTCTCGAACTGAATGGACGACATTTAATACAATTTCTGGAAACCTTGAAGTTTCATCGTCTGTGGTCGATGGGGGTGAAACGGTGGATCTCTCGTGGAATTCTGAAGGACAAGGAATTACCTCATGTGTTGTCGAAGGGGGTGGGCAAACATGGAATGGTTTGGAAGCGTCAAATCAAACAACAAATCCACTCAACTCAGATACAACCTACATTTTTTCTTGTAGAGGTATTCCCCTTGATTCGGAGACTGTCACTGTAAATGCAGAGCCGGAGATAACCATTGTCCCACGTATTGTGCCGAAGGGAGCAACGTCGACGATTATGTGGAATACGCATAACGGTGACGAAGGATCTTGTACGCTCAGAAATGGACCAACTACCATTAATCACATTCCATCGACCGAAGGTGATCCGAACACGGGGTATGCGACTATTGTTGTAGAAGGACGATCTCGGTATGCGCTGACGTGCCCGACGGGAGTAACTACATTTGAGGTAGAAATCGTCCCGACAGCATTTGAAATTTAATTGACACAATTGTACAGACCCTTATTAAATGTTGTAATGCAAGGGCGTGCATACCCATTGCCATTTCACCCAACACACGGTATAGTATCGACCACATATGGCAATCACACGTAACGCAAAAAAAGCACACCGCGTCTCATTGAAGAAACGCGTCTATAACGTGCGCAGAAAGGTAACCCTGCATGATGAGGTAAAAGCATTCAGAACAACGGTTACCAAAGGCACCACCACCGAAGCAGAAGCATTACTCCCGACCGTATTTAAAGCAATTGATAAAGCAGCGAAGCGAGGAGTAATTAGCACAAACACCGCAGACCGTAAGAAGTCACGTCTCGTGAAGAGTATGCGACGAGAGGTGAAGTAGAGAGGAATATGCAGAGGTATGAAACGCACCCCGCCTGTAGGCGGGGTGCGTTTGTATATGCACCACACATTTGCAAGAGAACAAAACTCATTTTCCACTACGGAATTGAGTTGAGAAACTATTTCACTATTTGCTATAGTTACAACATTCAGTATGAAAATAGGATTTATCGGACAGGGGTGGATAGGGAGACACTTTGCAAATGATTTTGAAAATCGTGGGTACGATACAGTGCGCTACAGTCTCGAGGCTCCATACAATCAGAATAAAGACAACATTGCAGAATGTGACATTGTTTTTATCGCGGTACCAACTCCCACGACCCCTGAGGGGTTTGATGTATCAATTGTTCGTTCAGTACTCAGTCTGATTGGAAAAGGAAAGATTGCAGTTATTAAGTCAACGATTCCTCCAGGTACCACTGAACAACTCCAGAATGAGTTTTCAAATATATTTGTCTTTAACCCTTTACGATCTTGGAAAATATAATCACT
>CAZDUC010000070.1:0-2943 GCA_964508585.1 uncultured Candidatus Saccharibacteria bacterium | reverse complement strand
ACAGCCCTGAGTTTCTTGTTGAAAAGACCGCAGCACACGATGCAGCGTTTCCAGATAGGAATATTGTAGGGACACCAAAGCAGTCTGAAGACTTTTTTGAACGAGCACGTCTTGTGCTCTCAGTGCTCCCCCATGCACCGTATCAGTCTATTATGAGTGCACGTGATGCGGAGTTTGTGAAATATGCGGGTAACTGCTTCCTCTTCACAAAGGTTATCTACATGAACATTCTCTATGACCTTGTATCGAAGACAGGAGGTAACTGGGAACAAATCAAAGATGCTCTCACGCACGATCCGCGTATTGGGGTGAGTCACACAGAGCCAATTCATGATGGTGGTCGTGGTGCAGGAGGACACTGCCTCATTAAAGATTTTGAAGCATTTCGAGACATGTACGATGTGTACCTCGAAGATCATACGGGAAGTGATCTCATGAAGGCAATGGCATACAAGAATATTCAGCTTCTCGTTGATACGGGGAAGAGCGTGGACCTGCTCACCGGTGTGTATGGAGACCTGAATAAACTCCGTGTGTGGAAGTCGGTGCATGATACAATGCTCTGATGAATCGCATCAGAGTTGCAGTCATTCGTGGTGGACTTAGTGACGAGTACCACACCTCGTTATGGACCGGTGCGTCGGTGCTCGAAAACATTGATCGAGACACTTTTGATCCAGTCGATATTGTCATTACCAAATCGGGTGAGTGGCTCGTCGATGGAAGGGTACGAATGCCAGAATCAATTCTTCATACGGTAGACGTTGTGTTTAATGCACTCCATGGCACGTATGGTGAGGATGGTACTGTACAGCGACTGTTTGATCGATATGGCGTCCCGTACACGGGAAGTCGCGCTTTTTCCTCTGGCATAGCGATGCATAAAGGATTGACGAAAAAGATGCTCAAAGATACCGACATCAAGATGCCTTCGTCCGTGCAGGTAAGTAGAGAGTCACTCAACGACCTCGGACGTGTCGTCGAAAAAATCACCGACACCTTCGGCCCACAGTACATCATTAAACCAGTGTCTTCGGGCTCATCGGTGGGTACCATGTCGGTCAAAAACCCACTCCTCCTTCAGCAGGCACTCACCGATGCACTTGGCAGGTACGACGAGGTGATGGTTGAGGTGAAGGTGCCAGGAAGGGAAGCGACATGTGGAGTGGTTGACCGGTATCGTGATACCCACACCTACGCACTTCCGCCAGTCGAGATTGTTCTTCCAAAAGACGCTGATTACTTCAGTACAGAGATGAAGCAGGGGAATATCGCCGACACCATCTGTCCATCGAGGTTTGATAGGGAGACGAAAGATACAATAGAGCGTATGGCTCGGCTTGTTCACACCGCCCTTGATCTCTCACAGTACTCACGGTCAGACTTTATCATTGCGGAAGATGGTGTGTACTTCCTCGAGGTGAACACACTCCCTGCACTTGCAAAAGAATCACTTTTTCCAAAATCACTTGAGGCAGTTGGTGCTTCATACACTGATTTTATTACACACCTTCTCACCGATGCACTGAGGACACACAGACGGTATGGATGGTAATATAGTAACTATGACGACACTTCTTAAAAAACTTACAAACGATGATATCAATAAAAAGATGCTCAAAATCTCTGGGTGGAATGTGAGTCCCAAAGGAACTGAGCTTTCAAAAACATTTGAGATGCCGAGCTTCGTCACCGGCCTTGCGTTCACTGCAAAGATTGCCGTGCATGCTGAGGTCATGGGGCATCACCCTACGGTTGAGCTCTCGCACGGAAAGGTGAAAGTTAAGCTCACTACCCACGACGTGAAAGGGCTCACCCGACTTGATTTTGATCTTGCGACACGGATAGACAATGTGAGTCACTAGAGTTTGTCTCAAAACCCTGTACGACGACTTTTATCGTCGTGCTCAAAGAGTGTCTGAGACGCGACGCGTAAGTTATAAATACAACGTACATCCAATATACGATGAGTATTTCGAAACGTAGTGCAATGACGTATGAGAGGCTTTTGAGTAGCTCTACGTACCTCTGTAGTGTTTGTGGAGGATGTTGTATGTATGGAGATGGTCATCGACGGGCACTGTGTCGATAACACCGATGACCGCTTCGTCATTTCCACCCGGGTAGAGGCCGTCTCCAAAATAAATGCACTCATCTGCATTCCATGACATGAGGTCAATGAGTTTTTGTACATTGGTGCCCTTATGTCGATCTTTGTGGATGTAGTCGATGCTCGTTGAACCTCCTATTTTCACAATTAACTCATCCGAGTGAAAGGGGACTTTTTCGAGGAGTGCGTTGCGTTTTGCTCTATCGGGGTCGTATAGTTTCTTGATTTCGACAGGTGCGGTATTTCCAACAGGGCTAAAGGTAATCTGTGCACCACGGTCTTCAATCGGTGTCCATTCGTGATTGACTTCATGGTCTAGTGCACGCATGAGCGCATCAATGTGCGTGAGAATCTCCGTCCGGTGAGCGTCATCAAGTGGGACGTTCCAGAGCTCTTCACCATCTAGTCCGACTGCGTGATTTCCATTTTGTCCAAGGCGAATTGTGGGAAGATTGTTTGTCTGCCATTCAATTTTCGCCACCTCTTGCCCGGAGACAATAATAATTTCGTGGGGAAGGTCAGATAGAAGTGCAAACATGTCATCACGTATAGGCTGTCGTGCAGGTGCAACGGTCATGTCGAGATCAAAAAAAAGATGTTTTTTATGGTGAAGCATAATGAATATAGTCTATCAAAAAATAGTTAACCACGCATCACACACCTTTAATTAACGTTTGAACTGCAACAAACTTTATTTAGCATGTCTCTTACAAAGGGCCACCCTTCGCACATTGAAAAGGGTGGTTGTTTGCTTGGTGGCTACTTCTTTCCGCGCAAATCGAGGTGGTACTTTTGTCTACGTAGTCGCCAACGTTTTGTTCCGTCGTATGCGA
>CAZDUC010000069.1:0-4699 GCA_964508585.1 uncultured Candidatus Saccharibacteria bacterium | reverse complement strand
GCGTGGAACTATCGATGTTGAGTCAATCAAAGGTGTGGGGACACACATTGTTATCACCCTTCCAAAAGAATAGCGAAAGTGATACTTTTGAGTACGAGACTTTTTGCTGTATAATCCGCACAACACGAATTTTTATATTCGTATCTTATGGCATCCAAAAAACCAACAAAAACAAGCTGGGAGGAACCACATGATCCAAAAATCATTATTCGTGGTGCTCGCACGCACAATCTCAAAAATATCAATCTCGAAATTCCACGAAATAAAATGGTGGTTTTTACGGGACTCTCTGGAAGCGGGAAGTCATCTCTTGCCTTTGATACTATTTTTGCAGAGGGGCAACGCCGATATGTCGAATCGCTCTCTTCATACGCACGACAGTTTTTAAAACAGATGCAGAAGCCAGATGTTGATGAAATCAGTGGTCTATCACCGGCAATCTCCATTGATCAAAAATCAGCGTCTCGTAATCCCAGGTCAACAGTTGCAACCATTACTGAGATTTACGACTACCTTCGCATCCTCTACGCACGCATCGGACAACCGTACTGTATCGACACAGATGTTCCTATTCAAAAGCTGTCGCAGGATGAAATCCTCGGCATTATCTTGAAGTCAATAGAAGACAGGGAGATTAAACGTTTAAAAACTGATACCACGAACGTGCTTGGCATCGAGGTGAGCTCATCTCGAGTGTCAATTTTTTCACCAGTGATTGTTGGACGAAAAGGTGAGTACTACCAGCTACTCTACGACCTACTCGGTAAGGGGTATGAGACGGTCCGTATTGATGGAGAGATAAAACAGCTCCGTGAAAAAATTGAACTCACCAAAAACAAACGTCACGACATTGATGTGCTCATTGACGAGATTTATGTGAGTGAGTTTTCCCACTCTCCAAAAAATGCGAAAGAACGACTCTCAGAGGCTGTTGAACTTGCGCTCCGCGAGTCAGGCGGTCTCATTAAGGTACGCACTCCGAATGGCGAGGAACGAATCCTCTCAGCGAAGTTTATTTGCCCCATCGACGGTTCCTCATTTCCTGAAGTTGAACCACGACTTTTTTCATTTAACTCACCGTACGGAGCGTGCCCTGAGTGTAATGGGCTCGGAGTCACGGGTATTTTTAATACTGATGAGTGTCCCATCTGTCATGGTGCCAGGCTTCGCCCTGAGGCGCTTCGTGTCTACATTGGTGGTGATGGAAAGAAACATCTTGGTAAAAATATCGTTGATTTCACCAATATGACGATTGGTGAAGCGGTGACCTTTGTTTCTGGACTTACGTTGTCAAAGAAGGATCAAGACATTGCGTGGCCGGCACTTCGTGAGATTATCGAACGACTCGATTTTATGGTCAATGTGGGCATTGAGTACCTCACCCTCAATCGTCGAGCCAATACGCTCTCAGGTGGTGAAGCACAGCGCATCAGACTCGCTTCACAGCTCGGCTCAGGGCTTGTGGGCGCAATGTACGTACTCGATGAACCAACGATTGGGCTTCATCAACGTGACAATGAACGACTTATTCAGACCCTCACTCATCTTCGTGACCTCGGAAATACAATTATTGTGGTCGAACACGATGAAGACACGATATTTGCATCAGACTACCTCGTTGACATTGGTCCAGGTGCAGGTATTCATGGGGGAGAGGTGGTTGTTTCTGGCTACCTGCAAAAGTTACTCGCAGAAAAAAAGAACGAGTCACATTCACTCACGCTTGCGTACCTCAGACGCGATGTGAAAATTGACGTCCCTACAGAGCGACGCACGTCTGAAAAAGGAGCGATAAAAATCCGTGGTGGAAAAGCCTTCAATATCAAAAACCTCAATGTCGATGTACCACTTGGAAGATTGATTGCAGTGACTGGTGTGTCCGGAAGTGGAAAATCAACCTTTATGTACGAGATTCTTCACCGAAACCTCAGGTCTCGTCTTGATAAAAAATTCAGAACTCCAAAGACATACAACGCAACTTCAGTGAGTGGCACCGAGTATCTCGGCCGAAGCATTCTCATTGACCAATCACCAATCGGTCGAACGCCACGTTCAAACCCAGCAACATACACCGGAGCATTCACACACATTCGTGACTTGTTTGCAGGCTCAGGAGAAGCACGTGCGCGCGGGTGGAAGCCAGGAAGGTTTTCATTCAATGTGAAAGGTGGTCGCTGTGAAGCGTGTCAAGGAAACGGAGAAATTGCCGTTGAGATGCACTTTTTACCAACCGTATATGTCACATGTGACGTATGTGACGGAAAACGTTTCACCAAAGAAACTCTTGAGGTGTACTACAAAGGAAAAAACATTGACGAAGTACTTCACATGACTGTCGAAGAGGCAGATACCTTTTTTAGTGACATTCCAGCAATCCACGAGCGTCTTGGCTCACTCCTCAATGTGGGGCTTGGGTATCTCGAGCTTGGACAAAGTGCGACGACGCTCTCAGGAGGTGAGGCACAACGCGTAAAAATCGCCTCTGAGCTCTATCGCCCACATACACAGAAAACCATCTACCTTCTCGATGAGCCCACTATCGGCCTTCACTACGAGGACGTAAAAAAACTAATCGAAATACTACAGGAGTTAGTGAATCGGGGTAACACAGTCCTTGTCATTGAACACAACCTCGATCTGATTAAGTGTGCCGACTATGTGCTCGATATTGGGCCAGAGGGCGGGGAAGGGGGAGGACAACTTATTGCAAAGGGAACACCTGAAGAAGTTGCAAAGGTTGCAAAATCACATACGGGAAGGTATTTAAAGGAGGTGCTATAAAAAAGGAGACACTCAAAGTGTCTCCCAAAACAGCAGGATGGCATGACTGGTGACTATCCTAACTCGATAAAACCCGTGTCACGAAAGGCGACATAGTACTGATTTGTGTGTGTCATGGTAATCCGTACAATTGCTGAAGGACACAACTCAAGGGTTCCTGAGATGAAAGTGAGTTCCATTTGAGAACGTGAGAAACGAGGCTTTCTACGCCATGATGTTACATTGAGAATAATCTGTCCATCTCGCTCAGTAATACCAGATAACGTAGCAGAATTATCGTAGATGTCGCAAAAACGTATTTTCTTGCCTATAAAACCCTCCAAAATTTTCGCGAACTTGGAAAAGTCAACTTCGGGGTCTTCTCTTCGACCCGGGAGTTTTCTGTCAGTCGTCATTTAGTTTCTCCTTCTGGTTGATGAAACAAGAACACTAACTATTCTAAAAATTTAGTGTACCATATCTGCTATGCAGAAAAAAGATGTGTCATGGAAAGCCATACCAAACGATTCTGGAGTGTATTTTTTTCTTGGAGCAAAACGGGAAATTCTTTACATTGGAAAGGCTACTTCACTGAAGCAACGTCTCATGAGCTACTTTGGGCAGGATATCGTTGAAAAACGTAGTTTTTTGATTGAGAAAATGATCCATGAAGCGTTGCAAGTCGAGTGGATGCAGACTGATTCGGTACTTGAGGCAATGCTCATTGAGACCAACCTCATTCGTACACATAAACCCACCTATAACACACGGTCAAAGGACGACAAAAGTTTTAATCATGTGATTATTACCAAGGAAGCATTTCCACGTGTACTCGTCGTGAGAGGTAAGGACTTGGACTTGTATACATACACCCATGTGTATGGACCATTTCCACATGGTGGTCTTTTCAAAGAAGCTCTCAAGATAATCAGAAAACTTTTTCAATTTTATGACACTACGGTGCCGATTGATTCACCGCAACACAACATGCACAAGGGAAAACTCGATTTCAATCGACAGATTGGTTTGTATCCTGAAAACTGTACAAAAAGTGAATATGCGCGAACTATTGCACACATATGTCTCTTTTTTGAGGGGAAGAAGGAAAAAATTATTGCGGACCTAGAGAAACAAATGCATGCAATGGCAAAAGTACAGGAATTTGAAAAAGCGGACATCTACAAAAAGAAGATTTTTGCTCTCAAACATATACAAGACATTGCTCTACTTAAACGTGAAGCGCGTACCTATCGCGACGACAAAACAATGCGGATTGAGGCATACGACGTTGCTCACCTCCAAGGTGATGATATGGTGGGAGTGATGGTAGTCAATGAAGGTGGAGAACCAACTCTTGGAGCGTATCGAAAGTTCAACATACGTGGATGCAAGAAACCAGATGACACAAAAGCACTCACTGAAATTCTAAGGCGACGGATGGCTCATACAGAGTGGCAATTTCCTGACCTGATCGTTGTTGACGGTAGTACTGCACAACGGAACACTGCACTTCGTGTACTTAAGGAATATGACCGGGTCATTCCGGTAGTGGGAGTGGTAAAGGATGAGCACCATAAGCCAAAACATTGTATCGGACCACAGAAAGTTATTACGGAACATAATGACGCAATCCTCCACGCAAATGCCGAAGCTCATCGGTTCGCAATATCATTTCATAGGTCAAAACGAATATTGAAGCAGTAGTTTCATACACCATCTCCACACAGGCATGTATGTATTGACCAAATTGCCGAATATGCGTATTATATTTGAGTTCTAAAGAAATAAATGAACATTGGGCCTGTACTCACAATGCATTCGCATTGTGACGCGGGCCCTCATTCGGACAAAAAGAAAATACACTTTCTCTTTGCTCCTCATTTCGGGCCCGTAGCTCAGTTGGCTAGAGCGTCTGTTTTGCACTCAGAAGGTCGCAGGT
>CAZDUC010000068.1:0-4760 GCA_964508585.1 uncultured Candidatus Saccharibacteria bacterium | reverse complement strand
CGATGGAGCCAAGACGATTCTGTTGCGCACGCCATAGAATTGTGGTTATATTCAGACAGCTATCATGGGATAGTACTCACTGGAAGAGAAATCGAATGAGGTATATTCTAAAGGAAGATTCGAAACCGTTGGGTAACGAGGCGGTTCAGCGTTTACTTGATGCGTTAATACACGTCAAAAAAACACTCGACGGAATTCTTTGTATATTGGAGACACAGAGAAGTAAATGTTCACACCATTGGGTGGTGACTGAATTTAATACTACCTGGACGGTCGGTCAATTCATGCTCACATGCGTATGTCGAGAGTGTGGTTCTTCAAAAGAAGAGATGGGTCCACCGATTTGCACGTGTTGTGGCAAACCGCTTAAATTGAAAGTCTGGGAGGGTAAGGCAAGAAATAATGCAACTCCAGACCACCTGAGCCTTTGGGAGGAAGAATTTTCACGCCGAAACGTCTCTTTTAAGGACGCTCCGCTTTCTCACGATATGTTCTTCTGCAATATTGGTCTCTATGTCTGCTCCAATAAGGGGTGTGATGAGTGTGGCAAACCGGAATTCTATATTACTGATGGGGATTAAAACCGAACCGAAGTATCCAAAGCACAATCCGGAGATTGCTTCTCGTGCGGTTCTCGAACCATCTGTACCAACCCCGGCCATGCGCCGGGGGTTTTTATAAGGAGTGGCGAAACATACTCTATATGGAAGACGATATCTACCCGCGTTACAATTTTGCATACCAAATGGTATATCTGGTACACTTATGGCATATGGAAGGCACTGATTTAGTTGGAGTGGTTATTCTCACACTCATCATTTCATTGGGGCTAGGGTACTATGTCACACGGCTTGTGGTGGGTGTGTAAAGTGTGTCCAAAAATCTCTCATACGTCATTGCGCGATGCTTTGAAACACTCATCGTATGTTGAATACGCTTCGTATTTCCTCATTTGCACGCCTCGTCTCTGAGCTTTTTGACCATACTCTGTAATAATCGTACAGGGTTTTGACACATGCTCTAGGGTGATGCAAGCGAGCATAGCACATATATGGAAAAGAGGGTTTGTATCGTATACTTGACCGTATTACACCACTAATTTGATATACCATATGAAGCTCATAGAGGAGTTCAAGGCGTTTGCTGTACGAGGGAATATTGTTGACCTTGCGGTTGCAGTTATCATTGGTACCGCATTTGGGAAAATCACCTCATCACTTGTCGATACGGTTGTTATGCCCGTTGTCGGACTTTTCCTCGGGGGAATTGATTTTACCGGGTGGGCATTTGTCGTGGGGGACGCGACAATTGCGTACGGAAAATTCATTCAGGCAGTGGTAGATTTCACCATTATTGCATTTATTATTTTCATGACCATTCGCATACTCAATAAAAACGAACAGAAAAAAGCGGAAGAACCCGCACCAAAAGAAAAAGAAGAAGTACTCCTCTTACGAGAGATTCGAGATAGTTTGAAGAAAAAGTAGCGTAGGAGGGAAACAGAAAACCCGCGAGCGAAGCTCGCGGGTTTTCTGTTTTAAAACACACTCCCGTCACACACAAGTCTTGCGTAAGTTGAAAACGTATTGCTATCCACAGAAGTATCTGTGAATAAAAATGACACACGACAGAAAATAGACGTTTTATAGGTGCCCTGACATGAGTAAGCCACAATTTGTAATTCCTCTGTGCATGGTATTATGCATACAACACACGCGCATGCTCTTCGTGTGTCGGCTCAAGGCACATTACGAATTTCAATACCCACTACACCACGTGGCCTTTTTAGAAACCCCTGGATCATGAATACAGGGAGATATTACCAACATAAACTGAATTACTGCTCGTATGATCACCACCATAATTAAACGAAACGGGATGACCGTCCCGTTTGATCCAACCAAGATTGTCATCGTTATGAAGAAAGCCTTTGCTGCCGAGCAGGTACCCGTAGAAGACGCGATACTCGAGCAGATGACGAGCAGAGTCATCACCGGACTCGGTACTCTCTGTGAAGGGAAGGAGCACTGTCCAACGGTAGAGCAGGTGCAAGATCTTGTGGAGAATACACTCATGGAGCGAGGGTACTTCAGTGTTGCAAAGGCGTACATTCTCTATCGGTTTAAGCAGAGTGAGGAGCGCAAGCAAGAAGTGGTGAAAGAAATCGAAGAGGATCGGTTGACTATCGAGCGTTCGGACGGAAGCATTGAGCAGTTCTCTCGAGAAAAAATGCGTGCGTACCTTATGGAGTTTACTGGTGGCTATGAGGATTTCATCAATCTCGATGAAATAGTCGCTCAAATGGAGCGTGAAGTGTATGACGGTATCAAAACCACAGAAATGGCGAAGCTCGTTACGCTCGTACTTCGTTCGCGGATTGAAGAAGATCCTGCATACGCCATAGTGTCTGCTCGGCAACTCGCGCGACGCATTGCTGACGAAGCAGTTGGAAACCTAAACGCAGTCCCGCTTGGTGAACGGGTGAATGCATACAAGAATGCATTTGTGCGCAATATCAAACGTGGTGTAGAAGCAAAAAAGTATGATGCGATACTCCTCACATTCAATCTTGAAAAACTTGCCGAAGCGCTTAAGCCAGAACGTGATGATTTATTTAAATACATCGGCATTGAAACACTCCATGATCGATACTTCGTACGTGTAGAGGGAAAACTACTTGAAACTCCGCAGATTATGTGGATGCGCATTGCAATGGGTCTTGCCATCAACGAAAAGGATAAAGAGACCTGGGCCACCACTTTCTACAACACCATGTCGCAGATGCGGTTTGTTCCTTCAACTCCGACACTCTTCCACGCAGGCACCCCACACCCGCAACTCTCCTCATGCTACCTCAATGTGGTTGAAGACGATCTCGCACACATCTTTAAGGTGTATGGCGATAATGCCATGCTCTCAAAGTGGGCAGGGGGTATCGGCACCGCATGGAGCAAGCTTCGGGGAATGGGCTCAGAGATAAAGGCTGCGGGTATCACCTCACAGGGAGTGATTCCATTTCTCAAGATTGCAAATGACGTGACGGTCGCCATTAACCGCTCAGGTCGACGACGGGGGGCTGCGTGTGTGTACATGGAGAACTGGCACATCGACTTTGAGGATTTTCTTGAACTTCGGAAAAATACCGGTGACGAGAGACGACGCACACACGACATGAGCACCGCGTCTTGGGTATCAGACCTCTTTATGGAGCGAGTCCGTGATGATGGGCAGTGGACACTGTTTTCACCAGACGAAGCTACTGATTTGACGGAGACCTACGGTAAGAAGTTTGATGAACTGTACGAGAAGTATGAAGAGATGGCAGATAGGGGAGAGATAAAACTCTTCAAGCGCATGAAGGCACGTGACCTCTGGAAGCGTATGCTCAGTATGCTCTTTGAGACCGGACACCCATGGATTACTTTCAAGGATCCTTCAAACATTCGCTCACCACAAGACCATGTTGGCGTCATTCATAGCTCAAATCTCTGTACGGAGATTACCCTCAACACGTCCGCAGAAGAAACTGCTGTGTGTAATCTCGGGTCAATCAACTATCCAAAGCACATCATTGATGGAGAGTTTAACAAGGAGATGGTGAAAGAGACGGTCACGACAGCAATGCGCATGCTCGATAATGTGATTGATATCAACTTCTACCCGACGGTAGAGGCACGAAACTCAAACATCAAGCATCGTCCTGTGGGGCTCGGCATTATGGGCTTTCAGGATGCACTCTATATGCTCGATATTCCTTTTTCTTCAGAAGAGTGTGTTGAATTTTCGGATGCGTCTATGGAGATTATTTCGTACTACGCGATTCTCGCATCGACTGACCTCGCGCGAGAGCGAGGTATGTACCAAAGCTTCAAGGGTTCAAAGTGGGATCGTGGTATTTTCCCAGTTGACACCATCGCACTCCTCGAGGCAGAGCGTGGAGTATCAACGAATGTTGAGCGTACTGAAAAGCTCGATTGGAGTGTGGTGCGTGAGGCGGTGAAACAGTATGGAATGCGAAATAGTAACACCATGGCAATCGCACCGACCGCGACCATTGCAAACATCGTTGGTTCAGTTCCAGGAAACGAGCCGATCTACAAAAACATCTACGTGAAGTCAAACATCTCAGGCGACTTTGTCATTGTGAATCCTCACCTTGTCACCGATTTGCGAAAAATAGGTCTATGGGACAGTGAGATGCTCACCGCAATTAAGTACAACGACGGGAGTCTTGCAGATATTCCAAGTGTGCCAGTTGAAATCAAACAGAAGTACAAAGAGACATTCGAAATTGATATGCGCTGGATTATGAAAGCGGGCGCACGGAGAGGGAAGTGGATTGACCAAGCGCAGTCGCTCAATATCTTCTTCAGCGGTACCTCAGGAAAAGAAATTTCTGATCTCTATATGTATGCCTGGGAGATTGGACTCAAGACAACGTACTATCTCCGATCACTCGCCGCAACACAGGTAGAGAAGTCGACCGATGGTACTGCAGGCACACATCTTCGAAAGGAAGGGGGTGTCGTCACCGATCAGCCGATTGTTCCTGTGGCACCGATTGTGCCCGACATGAATGCACCAGCCTCGCAACCTATCGTGAACGAGGCTTCAAAAGAGACTGTGGCAGAGGTGGTGCCAGAGACTCCTGTACTGAGCATGTCTGAACCAACATCCGCTCCGACACCATCACCGTTTGTTCAGGAGATACATATACAGACAGCACCAATCATCTTGAAACCGCAGGTACGCCTCCATGT
>CAZDUC010000067.1:3308-4918 GCA_964508585.1 uncultured Candidatus Saccharibacteria bacterium | reverse complement strand
GATACCTTGACGACCAAACGCTTCGCGCGTGTGCGGGTGGGTATTGCGCAAAAAAACTTTTTTGGGGCTGTGAAGCGTCCAAAGGGTGACGCACTCTCAAATTTTGTTCTTGGGGAATTTACCAAAGCAGAGTCGGCACTGCTTCCACTCGTTGGTACAAAAGTCGGAGACGCACTGCGACTCATCATTGCTCGTGGAGTTACCCACGCGATGCAGGAGGTGAACGGGTAGAGTATGTGGAGTGAGGACAATAAACGACCGGCGCCCAAAGGGCGCCGGTCGTGTATTGTCTTCTGATTCTTTCTTTACTTCACCACTTCTTTCTTTTTGAATGAGAGCGTCATGCGTTGCTCTTTTGGTTCAAAGAGTGTAATGGTAAATTCATATGATGAACCAAGGGAGAGTGCATTACGAAGTTCTTGCTCACTCGTAAATTCTGAAATGTGCACAAGTCCTGCGACACCTTCTTCGATTGATGCAAGAGCACCATGTTTGTTGTACTTGATGATGACACCCTGTACTACCTGATCTTTGTGGTACTTCTTTCCTGCACCTACCCACGGATTCTCCTTGAGTTGCTTGATTGAGAGTGAGATTTTGTCATCTTTGACTTCAATCACTTTCACCTTGACTTGCTCACCCACTTTGTATAGTGAGCGAGTATCTTCAACGAGACCCCAATCAAGTTCTGAGATGTGGACGAGTCCTTCAAGACCTTCTTCAAGTTTTACGAACACTCCGAAGTCTACTGCACCAGTAATCGTACCACCGAGTACATCACCCACGTTGTAGCGACTTACCTTCTGTTCCTTTTCATCTTTTTCTTGTGGTCCTTTTTCTGAGAAAATGAGCTTGCCCTCCTTCTGATCCGCAGTAATCATGATGACACTGAGTGATTTTCCGATGAGGTCATTGAGTGCAGAAAGGATTTTATCCTTGTCGCCATCCTCAACCCGAGGGTAATGCTCCGCTGAGAGCTGTGATGCAGGAAGGAATCCTTGGATACCTTGCCACTCAATAATAAGTCCACCCTTATTTGCTTCCTTTACAAGAAGCGACATGACTGTCTGCTTCTTGACTGCACTTTCTGCATCGCTCCAGATGAGTGCTTGTCGCGCCTCTTTGAGTGAGAGCTCGATATACCCATCTTCATTTCCAGCATCAACTACTTTTGCGGCAATGGTGTCGCCGACAGACACTTTTCGAAGAATGTCTCGCGCGTTCATGAACTCACGACCAAAGATAAGTCCAGTACCAAATGGGATAATTTCTACATAGACACGTGAGCGTCCAAGTGCTGATACCTTCCCCTCAACAAGTGCGCCCACCTTTGGTGGAACGGGACTTCCCTCAACGAGTTTGTTCATGGGGCTTTTAATACGTGCTTCTTCTGCTGCAGTCTCTTTTTCATCCAGCTCAACTTCTTTTGCTGGGCGAACTGTTTTGCGTACTGCAGAAGCCAATCGATCTACGATCGATGTTGATTCATCTGACATAGTGATATCTATATGTCGGCGATGGGTGCCCAATCAAACCATATCTCATAGCCATGTGCGTGAGAGAGGGATTTACCCGCATGCCGTTAGAACTAATAATCTTCTTTCGAAGTG
>CAZDUC010000067.1:0-3208 GCA_964508585.1 uncultured Candidatus Saccharibacteria bacterium | reverse complement strand
TCTAGTATTATAGTGAGACTATGATTATCACACATCACGGAGGGCAGTGCTTTAAGGTCTCATTTGGTAATACGACACTCGTCTTCGACCCTATTTCAAAAAAATCTAAACTTCCAAGCGTTAAATTTGGTGCGGATGTCGCATTTGTCTCACTCAATCATCCTGACTTTAATGGAGCGGATGACATGTCGTTTGGTGCAAAAGTTCCCTTTGTTATTGATGGTCCAGGTGAGTATGAAGTTGGAGATGTCACCGTGCGTGGATATGGTACTGAGACAACCTATGAAGGTGTAACGCGATTCAATACCATTTACCAGGTGACACTTGAGGGAATTAATCTGGTGTTTTTGGGGGCGCTAGGTTCGAAAACAATCGATCCTCAAATTCTCGGAGAACTCGATGATATCGATATTCTTTTTGTACCAATCGGTGGAGGTGATGTGCTCGACGTTCCTGAGGCGAGTAAGCTTGCGACAAAACTCGAAGCACACTGTATTATCCCGATGCACTACTCTGATACCGCCCTGAAAGCATTTTTCAAAGAGGCTGGCATTGACCCTGTGCTCCCTGTAGAAAAACTGACGATTAAAAAGAAAGACGTGTCTGAAATGGAGGGTGAAATAATTGTATTAAAGAATTAGTGGTATGGGATTGCTTGAGCGAATACAATCGAAAGATCGTAGCGCGAAATCAACCATAGCGATTGGCATCTCAGGAGGAATTACTGCACTCATTGCACTCGTGTGGGTCACCACACTCCCGGCTCAAATGGCGAATACCATTTCACTCGGAGGTGAAGAAGAGAAAAAAATAAACAACGAGAAAGAAGAACGTGGACTTGATTCATTCATGTCTGATGCAAAGAGTCAGCTTGGAAATATTATTCAAAGTAACTCGCTGGACACACAGGGAGCTTCAGAATCAGAAGTCACAACTGACGTTAATGCAGACACCGCACTTGGGGGACTTACACATGACTCCTCAGTATCGGCAGACGCATCAGTACCAGCACCAACACCAGCGGATCCAATACTTACCGATGTACAAGAGATATCGGACGTACCAGACTCACCTCGTGTGGATAGTGTCACTCCTGATGTTACACAAACAACCACCACGCCACAGATCACATCAGCGCCACGGGTAATCCTTATAGGAACATCCACAAGCCAAAAATCTGAATAATCTGGTATAATGCCCGTCATGCAATCAGGGGTTAGTATTTGGAAACTATGAAAAAGAGCGAAAATAAAGGAAATAATAAGAAAAACAATACAGTTCCAGAGAGTGAAATAGTGACACATCAGAGCGTTGTCGTGCAGGATATTACGGGTGAAATGCGCACCTCGTACCTCGATTATGCAATGTCGGTCATTACACAGCGAGCACTTCCTGATGTTCGCGACGGACTCAAACCGGTGCATCGCCGTATTCTCTACTCAATGCGTCTCAACGGACTTACCTCGACCGCACGATTTAAAAAATCTGCGACGGTGGTGGGAGATGTGCTCGGTAGTTTTCATCCACATGGCGATGCTGCGGTATACGATGCGATGGTGAAGCTTGCACAAGATTTTACCACTCGGTACCCACTCGTACTTGGGCAAGGAAACTTTGGTTCAATTGATGGCGACTCTCCTGCTGCATACCGATACACAGAGGCGAAGATGTCAAAAATAGCAGAGGAGTTGCTTCGTGATCTTGAGAAAGATACAGTCAATTGGCGACCAAATTTTGATGGGACAAAAAAAGAACCAGAGGTACTTCCAGCTGCAGTGCCAAACCTCCTTCTCGCTGGAACACTTGGTATTGCTGTAGGAATGGCAACCAATATTCCACCACACAATCTTCGCGAGGTGGCGGCAGCTGTTTCGCACCTCATAGAAAATCCAGAAGCATCGACAAATGATTTGTTGCAGTTTGTGAAAGGTCCTGATTTTCCACTTGGAGGCGTTGCATTTAATCAAAAAGACATCGCACACGCGTACGCTAATGGGCGCGGAGGTGTCATTGTGCGAGGTGAGACTGAAATTGTTGAGGATAAGAAGGGGAATTTCTCTATTCTGATTACCTCAATACCATATCGTGTCAATAAGTCAGATATGATCGTGAAGATCGCCGATTTGGTGCGTGATAAGAAGATAGAAGGTATTAAAGATCTTCGTGATGAATCCACACGTGACATTCGTGTCGTTGTGGAGCTTAAGAGTGGCGCACAGCCACAGACCGTGCTCAACAAACTCTACAAGCACACACAGCTTGAGGATGCATTTCATTACAACATGGTCGCGCTTGTTAATGGTGTGCCACAGACACTCTCCCTTAAGGCTATTCTTGAGGAATTTATTAAGCATCGTGAAGAGGTGGTACGTCGGCGAACGCAGTACGATCTTACCAAGGCGGAGGAGCGTGAGCATATTTTGCTTGGACTCAAAAAAGCACTTGATCACATTGATGCAATTATCAAGCTCATTCGTGCTTCAAAGGATGTTCCCACTGCGCACGCCGCATTGATGAAGGAGTTTAAATTTTCACCAATTCAGGCACAGGCAATTCTTGACATGCGTCTTCAAAAGCTTGCGGGTCTTGAGCGAAAGAAGATTGAAGACGAACTTAAGGAAGTGCAGGCGCTTATCAAGGAACTGCAGGCGATTTTGGCGAGCAAAAAGAAAATGCTCGGTATCATAAAGTCAGAATTGGCTGAAGTAGCAGAGAAGTATGGAGATGATCGTCGCACCAAAATTGTGAAAGGAGGGGTGAAGTTGCTCAGTGTGGAAGATCTGATTATGGATGAGGAGAGTGTACTCGTCCTCACCCAGGGTGGGTATGTGAAGCGCACCAATCCATCGGAGTATAAAACGCAAAAACGCGGAGGTGTGGGCGTCGTCGATCTCAATACAAAGGAAGAAGATGTGGTGACCATGCTTCTCACCACCTCAACGCACAGTGATCTCCTCTTCTTTACCGATAAGGGAAAAGTATATCAAACAAAGATGTTTGATATACCAGAAGGACGACGCGCAACAAAGGGGAAATCAATCATGAATTTCCTCCCACTTACCTCAGATGAAAAAGTGACGTCGGTTCTCGCGGTCCGGAAAGAGGATTGGGAAGGAGACTGGTCGCTGATGCTCATTACGAGCAATGGTGTTGGAAAGAAGTCTGATGCTGCAAGCTTTAAAGATGTGCGGAGAAGCGGACTCATTGC
>CAZDUC010000066.1:3140-5032 GCA_964508585.1 uncultured Candidatus Saccharibacteria bacterium | reverse complement strand
ATGGATAACAAAGCAGTTCAGGTAGGAGCACGAGCACACCAGAAACGACTTGTCACAAGAATCCCAAATGATGACTGATTGCGATATACAAGGGCCCGGAACGCGAAGCGTTCCGGGCCCTCATTTTGGTATGCACACCTTTCGCGACACTGGCTCTTAGAGAACCAAGAAAGAAGGGTCAGTAATGAGGAGTGTCCCGAGTACGAGCATCAGGATACCACCGATAAGCAGTGAGAGTTGTGAGTACTTGTGCCCATGTGATTCGAGGCGTGAAAAACCCCATATGGCAAGACCAAAGACGACAAAGTCATCGACCATATAGCCGAGCGTATAGATGAGGATGTAGAACTGGCGAGATACGAAACTAAGGTCATTGAGTTCAAGAATTTTGGTGTACGCCTGAGGAATACCAATTGAGCATGCGAACTCAATGATGTTAACCGAAAATGCAATTGCAATTATCGCAACCACGGTGAGGATGGTCGTTGGTTGTGCGATAATTTTTTGAATTTTTGCAACGGTCTTCCCCTGTGACTCAAGATCAGAAATATCACAGATGAGTGGCTGGAAGCGATTTTTTCGGTACCGATAGAGGAAGAATACACCACCCCCAAGCGCGAGAAAGCCAACAAGAGGAGTGACGATTCCATCAAGACCAACGAAGTCCCACGTGGTAAACCACACGTTGAGGATGAGGTTGTACATGATTGCCTCCGCGAGTATGAAAAGTCCTGCAACAAAAATCATTTTCTTTCTGTCTCCCACCTGAGTGAGGAGCACGAGGAAGGTAATGAGGACCCACATAGCACAGGGATTAAACCCATCAATGGTGCCAAGTATGGCAGAGAGGGAGAAAAGGGAGAAGGACTTGAAATCAATGACGCCAATAATTGGAAGATTAAACATGTACATGTTTGGATTGGTGAGTGTGCCACACTCAGTGCCGTTTTCATCACATCCTGCACCATTGAAACTGTCCGCCTGCTTCGGGGCGCGCTCGAGATGCTCTGCAAGCGTTCGAATGTCACCTGCGCGTGCGCGGATGACCGCGCGTTCAATTTGATCGCCAGTGGTCTCTACGGTATCGAATCCCTGGAGGACAACATCACCAACCACCGTTACCGGGGTGACTTGAGAAAGCGTGTGCTTTTCAAGTACGTCTTCAAAGAGTGCTTTTGCATGTGCGTCCTCCGTCACATTAAAGTACTCAAGTACTACATCTTCATTTTCTGGAAGCCACTCATTCAAAAAAACTTTTTCCTCTGCACAGTGCGCACAGTCGTCACGCCCAAAAAAATAAATCGTGACGGGTGTTTCAGTGTCAGAAGCAAATGTGGTTTGTACAAACGCATTCAAGAAGAAGAACACGCCGAGGAAAAATAATCCAAATGTTTTCATTCGTTCATCGTACCATGAGAGTTCCATTCAGAAAATACATGCACTATGCTCCAAGTGTATGCATATTGAGTGCACGTAATTCGAGAATATGTGCTTCGTACGCAGGCATAGTACGTGCAACGTGTGACCAAAACTGTGGGCCGTGATTCAGCTCGAGGAGGTGGCAGAGCTCATGGACAATAATGTAGTCGGCGAGGTGTTGCGGGAGAAACACAATGCGATAATTAAAATTGAGATTCTGCTTACTTGAGCAACTCCCCCAGCGGGTACGCTGGTCACGAATAGCAACCCTCCCGTACGAACACCCGTAGTGCGCATTCCAATAGGCGAGCCGTTCATGCACCAACGCACGGGCTTGTTCACGATGGGTATGGTAGTGGGCAACGTCGACACGGCGCCCTTTGGGCCGGGTGGGAGTTGGCCGTGTAATCTTAAAACCCAAACCCCCCACCACAACACCCCAAATATCCGAAATTGTTAAACAAAAGCCCCAA
>CAZDUC010000066.1:0-3130 GCA_964508585.1 uncultured Candidatus Saccharibacteria bacterium | reverse complement strand
TGCTCTTTCAAATTGGGTAGCCGTACATGCACCAACGCCGGGTGTTTTTCACGTGGGGTATGTTTTTGGGCAAGGTCGACCCGGCGCCTTTGGCGCCGTGTCGACGTTGTCCTTCTCTTCTTCAACCCAAACCACGCACCAACTCCACGCATACTATCGCAATGTGTACAACATACGCCCAAGCCGAATGAGGTCGTACGTGTACGCTTCTTCAAGCTCCTCATAAATTGGTTTCAACTTTTCAATCCCATGTTTTTCAAATGCCTTTGTCATCCGTGGATAGAGGACTTCCCACTCCTTCGGTGATGGAATAAGATGCTCGAGGTACTCTCTTTCAAGTTCCTTATCCTCAACAAGTTTTTCAATGTGTGCCCATATGGTAGAGAGTGCCATCTTTCGCTCTTTTGCAATGTCGGTCGCACTCATTTTTTTGAATACGAGCTCTTTGGTAACCGCATACGTATTCTCACGAACAGGTACTCCTTTTGGTCGAGAGGATCCCTCGCTTCCCGTAGAAGTCCCCCACTTCCCTCCGCATGCCAGCACAAAACTCTTTTGCATCTCAGTGACTTCTTCTGCTTCCATTTCAGTAAATACATACTCGGCATCACTTGACTCCTCTCTGAAATGCTCATCTTTATGTACGACACGAGGATCGACGAGCAATGCTTGTGAGTTAAGGCCAATCACCTTCATGCCAGAAAGTGAACGTACGCGAGAAAGTGCCACATACCCCTGCCCATAGGTGAACGCATTTCGCAAATCAATCTCCGCCGCATCGAGCGACATTCCCTGACTCTTGTGCACAGTAATTGCCCATGCGAGACGAAGTGGCACCTGCGTCACCTCACCACGAATCTTCCCATCCTCGATTACCGACCATGACTGGGGCATCATTTTAATACTTCTCCCCTCACTCGTTTCTATAAACGGATACCCATCCTCCTTATCAAAGCCGGTCACCCTACCGAGCGTGCCATTGACGTACCCCGTTTCAAAATTGTTTTTGGTACACATCACCATTGCGTCTACTCGAAGTTCAAGTGTCTCAGGTGAGAGGCAATTTTTGATTAACCCTTCGACGACTGCCTTTGATCCAATCGATTCCATCTTATAGGTCGAACGAGCGGTGGTGAGCTCCAGAAGTCGTGCCGTATTCATACTATCAACGTTACTGTTGTGGGTGTAGAGCTTCGTTGGTTCAATGTCTGAGTAACTAATCTCAGTCTGTTCGCCGAGGAGCGTGTAATGGCTCTCGTCGATATCATTTTTTCGAATCGAATTGAGTAACCCGAGGAGTAAATCATCTTCTTGCCGATGCTGTTCTGAGAGGTAGCAGGTCAAAAACTTTGCGCTCGCCCACGCACGCGATTCGAAAGCAAAACGTGACATCTCTCCCCTTCCCGCAATCGGTGGTAATTGGAAAAAGTCGCCCACAAGGACCACCTGCATACCACCAAACGAATCACCTGATTGCTTCATAGTGCGACAAACAGACTCCACCATGTCGAGCACTCTCCCATCGAGCATCGAAATCTCGTCAATGATGAGAACACGCGACTTCTTAATACGCCTGACGGTCTTTTCATTCGACATGAGGTGGTCAAGATCATACTGGGTGAGCGTGTCGCGAGCACCAATACCGCTCCATGAGTGAATCGTAGTACCACCAATGTGTGTGGCGGCAATACCGGTTGAAGCGGTTATGGCGACGGGGATATCGCGAGCAATAAGCCAATCAATGTACTGATTGAGCACATACGTCTTCCCCGACCCCGGCTCTCCGGTGAGAAAGATATTTGCCCCCGTCTTCATGATTTCGAGTGTCTGTGATTGCGTCATGGGGAGTAGTATACCACTTTCCGAGGATGGCCCTCATCACGTTGTGGTCAACCTATACACAAGTCGTATTAAAAGATATCTCCATTTGTGCATGATAGCACCTCCACTACACAACAATATGCATATCGACATCATCTTTCGCGAAATGAAACTCTTTATACATTTCCCAGCGACGTTCACCTCGCTTCAATAGGGCAATAGAGGACATGGTACACGCAAATGCTCGCCCACCACGAAGCGTGAGTGTACGAACGATTTCCTCTGTTTGCACTGCATCTTTTGGAAAGCAGAGTGTCGAATGAAGTTTGGTACTCTCTTCATGTGGTTTGAATTCAAGCCATGGTGTCTGTCGAAGTTCCTCTTTTAACTCCCGCACAAAGTCGAGTGTCGACGCTGGTGCATCGACATCCATAAAGACAACTCGATCATCAAAGTTTCCAAAATTTTTGAGTGTGTATCCTAACGGACTTCTCGTACGGACAAAACGGTCCATACTTCGTTCGATGTCATAGAGATCGGTACTGAGTGCGTCAAAAGGCGCTTTGATGGTGATGTGTGGGTCAATGTTTGCCGTCACCGGCCTGAGCCTATACGCAGAGGCAAGTGCCCTGCTGAGATTCTCATGGTACTCCTTTGCTTCCCCACCAATCATGTGCGCAATCATGTATCGCATACGAGTAATATAGCACATCTAAACAAGAGCAAAAACTGGGGATTACGTAGTCACGAGAGGCCTTTTATAATTCAAAAAAGTTTGGTATAACTATCAGGCTGAAACGTTTTTTCAGCCAGGTGACATACGGCCCTATCGTCTAACGGTAGGAACACTATGGTCTCTTACAGAGACTGTTGTACACCTTTCGGATATAATGCTTCACAGAGTTCGCATTCTATCTCGAAAGGTCCTGAAATAGTCTTCCACAGACTATTTCAGCTCATCCAAGAAATCCGCCCAAAACACAATCAAATACTGGCCCTATCGTCTAACGGTTAGGACACTTGGTTCTCATCCAAGAAATCCGGGTTCGATTCCCGGTAGGGTCACCAAAGAAGATTTATCATGCTTGTAGGCCTCTGATATCAAGTAAATAGGCGACAAAATAGCGGTTCCAAAACCGTTGTTTTGCGTATAAGGTAAATTACTTTGAAATATATAATTTTGGAACCGTAAGCGTTTTTCAGGTTGTTTTGCTAATTTCTTCCATGTATTAGGAGTATCAGTCACAAAGCCTAAACAATAATCCAAAGCCTTTTCAAAATCTGATTGTTCACTGACTTCTATTAAGTT
>CAZDUC010000065.1:0-5095 GCA_964508585.1 uncultured Candidatus Saccharibacteria bacterium | reverse complement strand
GAATGTTGCTCTCTATCCCGTACTTGCATACGGGATAGAGAGCATTGTACAGAAAAATAGCGAGTCTGCAAATGGGTAGAGATGAATATTGGTATGTTTAAGGATGGATTGATACACACAATAACATGCGTTCAGAAAGACCTTTCAGGGTATCTGTAAACATTTCTCTAAAACCACACATCAATGTATTTATGCTTTGTCCACTCAAATAGACGTTTTATGGGGAGAATGAGTGATTCAATGAGGCTATTGTCTGGTGTCTTGGGGGTGGTCGTTTCTGTTGTGAGTATTTCAGGTGGCGAGAATGTGACAGGTATATCATTTTCGATTGAGTCTTTTACCGGCTCTGGTGTTTCAGACGATGCGTAGACGATACCTGTGAGAGTAGTGTCCTTGGCGGTCGTCTGAGAATTGGATAGAAAGTTTCTAAAGAAATCCATTTCCTGAAATTGCCCCTCACTTAAGGAAAATAGCGTTTCGTTATTGCATTGGATTTCATTAATCTTTTTTTGAGTAGTGTAATACACATATCCTGAATCTCGTGAGAGTCCCCACGGATTGAGAATCTCATCCGCGTAACGTGATTGAAATTCTCTGACTGCAATCTCGGTAGTCATGTCAAAGAACCCTGAGACTTCAAGTGAATAGTTCATGTGCGAATTAAGGAATGTCTGAAGACGGCGTACCTCCTCAGGGTCATTGTCGCCATTGTATTGGAGGTATGTTGTGAGGTAGGGAACACAGCGGGTTGTAGATATACCAAGAACTTGGGGCACGATAGTGCCAATGTAGATAGTGTCAGTTGCATCCGGTGAGTCATACGATTTACCCGTACGTGGCGAACCGTGTCCAATCAGTCCGACCACATCGGCAGAGTTTGTGTATGTGCCAAAAGTGGTATCGTCCGCAAATTCCATAGTGTACGTCACTGATATTGTTTCATCAGGATGTATAGTACCAAGATCCCAGTACTGCACACTCGTGGTTGCGCCAGCCTCATTGCGAAGCACATCACGCAAGATTGATTTGTACAGAGGACCACCTTTATTGGTAACAGTAATGGTATAGTCTGCCGATCCACCCGGGGTAACCGCTTCCACATTTGATGTTTTGCTCAGTGTGATTCGTGCCGGTTTGCTCGCGCCGTTTGATCCACCATCTTTTCCTGAGTTGATTGAGAGAAGTTCTGTATTGTCGCTCGTGTCCGCGTCGGTCTCGTACGCGCGTACGGTTGCACTACTCACAATCTCACGTTTTGCACGATCGAGCTCGCGGTGGACGTTTGTCACAAATTGAATTTCTTTTGTTTCGTGTGGGGCAATGGTGCCGAGTGACCATATGCCATGTGCACCATCACTTGTATACTGCACTTTACTAGAATCGGATACGTAGACGATTTCATTACCATTGAAGTGGTGGTCGAGTGTCACATTGGTTGCTGTCGCGTCCCCATTGTTGGTGATGGTATAGGTATACGTGACTTCCGCGCCCGGCATGATAGTTGTACTTGGCGAGGATGCGCTACCGCCAATCCAGAGATCGGGACGGCCAAACGCGAGATCACCGCTCCAGTTTCCAAATATATCAAAAATGAGGAGTGCCCAGTTTTGACCGAGAATATTGGTGTTCGTCACATTGGTGACATTTGTAGCGGCGTACGCGTCACCTGTTTGTATGATTCCCGGACCTTCTACTTTGTTTGCTCCCGTGAGCGCGAATACTGAAATAGTATTTTGGATTGTTGCTGTGTTTGTGGTGTCTACCGTTGTGTTATTTTCAATACCTGAGTCGTGCGAATTGGTGTTGTAGAGCACAATGCCATGTTCTGTCTCTTTCCACGAGATACCTTCGGGGAGACCAAATATTTCACCAGCCCAATCACCGTGCACACGAAGCGCGAGCAGGAAGTCGCTCCCACCAAAGAGATTTGTATTTACTATATTCTGAACAGAGCTGTCACTATAGGCGTCACCTGTTGCAATACTACTTTCGCCAGCGCCACTATTGTCACCGGTATTTGCGAATGCAGTGATTGTATTGTCAATTGTCGCGTTATTTGTGCTCGAAAGTGCGTGACTGAGAGAACTTCCATTTGCGCTAAAGAGTGTATTGAGTGCGTCAGCACCAGGAAGGACGATGTCTCCACCATAATCGCCAAAGTTGTTGAAGGCAATGAGGAGATATTGCGAATCAGTGATGGTGGTATTGGCTAGATTGAAAATGTTTGCTGCCGCATACGCATCACCCGTGTAGATGGTGCTTTCACTGCCACCTACATTACTTCCTGAATCCGCTCGGACAATAATATCATTGGTGATATGTGCGGTATTGCTTGTGGTGATGGTGTACTCTGTGCCACAGACAGAAGTGGAGCAGGGGAGTGTGGAGACCGCGTTGGTATCGTCAAATATACTAAATGCGTCACGCAAATCGAGTGAGTCGACACCGAGAATCTCATTGAAGAAGCCTATCGCGCCGTCCGAATTGAAGATGTTGGTATTGACGACATTGACGACATTTGCGTACGCAATAGCATCTCCGGTTACAATGAGTGACGCATCACCAGAGGTACTATTTGTACCTGTCTCCGCGTCGACGGTTGCCATATTTGATACAACCCCATTCTGTGTTGTTGTCACCGCATCACCAGAAGTTTCTGTATTGATGTCTGGTACATGTTGAGGAGAAAGCTCTTGAGAAAGCGCAACGAGAGTGTCGCTTGGGGTATTGAGAATTTCTGGATTTTCTGATTCGGTTCCGTCCGCAACGTCTGTTGAGGGTTCCGTACTCTGTTCGTCAATTTCTTCAGATGCTTCTTGTTCATGAGGTGATGTTTCATTGAGGTTCACGATTGACTCAATGACAATACCAGACTGAGCGTCACTTGTTACGATACTTGCTTGATCAGGAATAATTATCTCGTCTTGCGACGTTGGTTCATCGGCATACGCAATGTATATACCGTCAAGCGGTGTGAGTACGAGAGCGACCATTACTATGAGTGTAAGTACTGAGAAAACTTGATGGTACTTACGAGCGCTCGTTGAGTAGAGATACATAATAATCTAAGAGTACTTTAAGCCTCTGCATGAGAGAGAAGATTTCTTTATCCGAAGTGTTTATACCATCTGTCACTGTATACACTGTCGTTGTACCGTTTACTGTTTCGACTTGGGTGTTGATGGTATCAACACCCTCTACGGTACTATCTTCAACCACAACGCCATTCACCGTTGTTTTTACAGAAGCTTGTGAGGCACTGTTGTCGGTACTCGATATCGACACCGAGTGTGATAGGGATGTTGTATGAGCAATCGTATGTATTGGGAATACGATTATCGACACGAACAGGCCTAAGGCAATAATGCTCACTGTATAATTACCCGTCTTATGTGTAAAAATGCTTTTTTTCATTTCCCTCAATAAGATCTCGAGTGATTCTCGGGGTCTTATTTGAAGGGGGGAGAGACTCCCCATCCTTCAAGGTAGTACTATCGAGTAATGCGAGTAACGATTCGGTTTACCACGTTTACCACCTCAGAACCTGAAGTAGCATTCCCACTGTAAATCTCACCGGCTACGCCTCCAGTACCACCGGTACCACCAGCGCCACCATGGTTGTCATCAGATGACCAGAATGAGAAGAATGGCATCATCATGCGAGTATCACGACCTCCGCGATTCTCAGCCTCACCACCATTACCACCCTCTTCGCCATCACCACCATCTGCTTCGTTGTCACCAGTTTCAGCTTCAACCTCAACATCATTCATGACCGATGCGTTGTTGTTGACACGAACACGAATGTCGTTGTCATCACCAGTATCACGTCGATTGAAGAATGGGAACATGGTAGGCCTATCAGCTTCACAACCACATGAATCTGTAATCTTTGTCTTCACGATATTTATTTCATTGATAATTGATGAGTATGCTGTCGCATCGCCAGATACAATATATCCACCGAGTGCGCCACTACCACCATTTCCTCCATTCCCCGCTGTGTTATCGCCAGTACCCTCTGCTTCACCACCATTACCACCCTCTTCGCCATCACCTCCCGCAGCTTCGTTGTTACCAGTTTTTGCCTCAGCTTCTATATTGTTGTTAACTGTTGCCTGATTTGTAACCGATACCTTAATATCGTTGTCGTTTCTCGAGTCACGTTGCGACCAAAATGCCGATGCTGGCATGGTGATTGCAAAAGCACTGATGACTACGAGTGCGAGTGTAATAAACGCGAGTGCATTCGTCTTTATTTGAGTGTTCATATAATTTACATTAATTGATACTTGCTAATAAAGATGCTTTTTAGTGGAGCAATAAACACATGAGCTTGAGAACAGTTGTTCATGAAGCCCACATGAGGATGCACGAAAGACCGCATGCATCTGCATGTAGGTTTATTCTTGGGTATGTTGGTTTTTAGTTGATCAACGTCAAAAAATCGCTCCTAGTTACACACTAAAAAGCGATACAATCCTTTGACGTCACCTTTTGTAGGGGAAGACACAACATAGGAAGAACCTCCCTTTCGTTTGGTTTCCCCTCCCAAACGTGTGAAGAGTGCATATAGTATGTTCCTTCTACTGCATATGTCAACAAATAATGCAATACTATTTATACACGAATACAAAGAAAAAAAAGTGTCAAAAATCCCATTAAAACTATGGCTCTAGATCATTATCTTTTTAAAATACCCACTGTTAGGTCGGCTGTATCTGGGGAAACATCACTCTGAATGAGTGATGGTGATAAACCGACCTAACAGTGGGTATTTTAGAAACAAAAAAGCAGGTCAGAAGAGACCTACCGATGCTTGGAACGTTATATACCTAATTTATAAAATTGCAAGGGTGAAAATTTTACCAACTCTATTGTATATTTCGTATTGAAGAAAACACGTTGATTCATGAGTACTCTCTCACTTGACGCTATCGTCTCATTTCACATTCAATCAGGAGATGATATAGCGGACATCTGCGAGGTGTAACGTAATGTGATTTTTTGTGAGTGTCGTCGGTTGGTGTACAATATCATTATGATTACTCTCTATACAAGAACTGGATGCCCATATTGTGCAAAAGTTATAGCC
>CAZDUC010000064.1:0-5113 GCA_964508585.1 uncultured Candidatus Saccharibacteria bacterium | reverse complement strand
CGCGTATGTTTAAGACAAACCCACTTCGTACGTGGCTCACTATTCTTGGTATGGGTGTTGGTACGGGGGCTGTTGTAGTGCTTGTGGGGCTTGGTTTTGGATTGCAACAGATTATCCTTGAACAGATTGTGTTTGGAGACAGCCTCCTCTCTCTAGGTGTGTCCGCGACCGGCGCACGAAACCTTGCAATTACCGATGAAGTGATTGCAAATTTTGAAAAAGATCCAAATATCGAGGACGCAGCGCCACTCGCACGATACCCAGCGCTCATTACATACAAGGGGCTCACCGGAAATATCTTCATACAGGGTGCAGAACCCGCATACCTACGGTATGCGGGTATCACTGCATCATTTGGTGATGTCTTTGTTGAAGAGGATATCGCAAATGGAAATGAAGTGATGCTCTCGCCGGCGGTCCTGAAACTCTTCGGTATTGAAGACCCAGAGTCATTTATTGGGCAGGATGTGTCCTTTAGGCTTCTTATCCCCGCAGGAGACGGTACTGATTTGATTAACGAGATTAACATTGAAAAGAAGTTTCGCGTGAAAGGTATTACAAAAGAAGAAGGGGTGCTCAATGTGCTCATGATGCTTCCTGAGCTACGAAACTACGTCGGCATCGAGGAGTATGACCGTGCGCAGGTGAAGGTGGTGTCAAATGAGTTTTTGACCGCAACTGAGGAATCGCTCATTGAAGAAGGTTTTCGTGTTACTGCACTCTCCAAGACGGTTGAGCAAGCATCAAAGATTTTTCAAGGTATTCAGGTAGTCCTTGCTACCTTTGGAGGTATCGCACTTTTGGTATCGGCTATCGGTATGTTTAACACCATGACGGTCACCCTCCTTGAACGGACGAAAGAGATTGGTATTATGCGTACCATTGGTGCATCTCCACGGGATATCAAGCTTCTCTTCGTCTCAGAATCAATTGTCGTAGGGTTCCTCGGGGGAGTGAGTGGGATAGTGATGGGGGTAACCTTGGGATTTGCGGTGAATATCATGTTGAATATCGCTGCAAGTCAGTTTGGTGGACAGAGTGTCAACCTCTTTTCATTCCCGATGTGGTTCCTGGTCTTTATCGCCGTATTCTCAGGAACTGTGGGATATCTTACCGGAATTTTCCCTGCGCGACGTGCATCACTACTCAATCCACTCGATGCGATTCGATATGAGTAACACCAAAGAGAGTAAAACTGTGTATAACTCCCATGTTTTGTTTTTATTATAACGTAGAATTGTAGTCATAAGGTTCTTATTTATAAAATTGTATGTCATATAACACAGATAACTTACGCACTGCAGGTAAAATAACTGTGTATACAGCGCTCATGGGCGTACTTGTATTTGCGGTTGTATTCATCTTCAATCTTGGAGAAAAGCAGGTGAAGCAGGCAGATGCTCAGAGCAATGCAACCACGTCGGTGACGGTGCTCAACACCCCTCCACTATGGACCGCAACGACAACAGAACTCATTGAGTCATCTCAGACAAACCCAACCAATGAGGGCAATACGGTTTCATGGATTGCGGTAGGTACTGACTCAAACTCAGAAAACTACCACCTCCTCATCTGCAGTACGAGCGTAGCACCAGCAACGACGACTGGCGGTAATCCTCCAAGTTGTGGTGCAGGTGCTACACAGTGGGCAG
Source organism: uncultured Candidatus Saccharibacteria bacterium (assembly GCA_964508585.1). Classification (GTDB taxonomy): domain Bacteria; phylum Patescibacteriota; class Minisyncoccia; order Phycocordibacterales; family UBA918; genus Damh-18. The sequence goes on along the minus strand of CAZDUC010000064.1, from coordinate 3,461 downwards.
TATCAGCAAGTACCGTCTCTGGAGCACAAGCAACTGCAGCAACCACCACACTAGCTTCAACGTCGCCTTTTGCAGGTGAATCATTTGAGTGGTTTGCATGGATATGTGATGCAAATGCACTTTCTTCAAGATGTAATAGTACGTATACTCAAGGGACAGACGCAACGAACACATCTCCTTTTGAAGTTAACCACCGTCCTACCTTCACAGTATTCAGCGATCCAGTCGTAGGTAACCCTGGACAAGCGGTGACCTTCTACAGTACCTCAACAGATGATGACATCTCTGGGCCAGATGATCAGGTATACCTCACGGTCTGTGCAATCGCTGGCTTTAGTACCTCAACTGGTTGTACCGGCACAACACTCGCGACCTCCACTGTATATGTCGATGATCATGCTTCAGGAACGTACACGATCATCATCCCTACGCAGGACCAAAACTATGATGTGTATCCCTACATCATGGACAGTCACGGACTGGAAGCATCGGGTGGTGAACAAGGACAGGTTTCAACACTTACCGTTAATAACGTTGCGCCAACGGTAGATGGAGCCTTCATATCACTTACTCAGCCTGTTACGACAGATATGTTACTGACAGTCGCTTCAGGGGAGACAACCGGTTTTGTTATGTCATTCGTTACTTCTGACGACAACAGTTGCGATGCCGCAGGAGGCCTTACTGCATATGATGAAGTAGATGGATACAACCTCAGTCTCTACAGAAACGGTGGTGGTGTGAGCTCAACAACATGTGATGCGTCGAGTATTTTCAATCCAAATAGTTGCTACCCAAGTGGCGTCGCACCAACTGCTTGGAACTTGACTTGTACTGCAAGCACCACAACCTGTGGTGGATCATCTGATACGACCATGCTCTGGGAGTGTACCTTCCCACTCTGGTACATTGCTGATCCAACAGATGGTACCGCGACTTCAACGCAGTACTCAACCCTTAGTTGGGCTGCGCAAGTAAGAGGAAGAGATGATGACTCTGCAGTGGGTGCATACAGCCAATCCACAAATCCAGTTGATGTGAAGAGCTTCCTCGCATTTGCACTCAATACACTCTCTATTCCGTACGGCTCACTTGAACCAGGACAAAAAACTCCACTCCTTGTCGCGACAACTACTATTGCAGCAACGGGAAATGTAGGTCTCGATAAAGATGTCCAGGGCCAATCAATGTGTAGCACGTATACAAATGCATCACCGTGTCTTCCCTCAGATACCTCAACCATTCCAGAGGACGAACAGGTATTTGCAACGAGCACCATTACCTACGATGCTGCTGAAGCACTTGGGTACACACTATCATCAACGACTGCAAAAGAGATTGAAATCAATGTACCGAAGTCAACCGCTACCTCAACACAAGCAACCGCAAACGCATTCTGGGGTATTCGAGTACCAGGGACCATTACCTTTGCAGGTTCATACACCGGTGAGAACACGTTCACTGCACGAGTTGGAGAATCGGCTAACTGGTAGACCTAGTTATCAACATATCAGAACCCGCGTTATACAGCGCGGGTTCTTGCGTTTATAGTCTAAGTACTTGATAATTATATCTGCGAGCATTTCTGCTCTGCAATATGTTAATGAAGCATTTAGGCTCATTTATTTTTTCAGTTGTCGCTTTTCTTATATGTGCGCATACAACGTATGCTGGTTTTGGTGTAACCCCGCCATATGTTACAAACGAGAGTTTGACGCGTAATTCAGTGTATGAACAAACAATTTATCTTGTGCGAAGTGACCCCACGACCGACCTCAAGGCAACCATCAGTGTTGATGTACCTGGGGTAAATGAGTGGATTTCGATTGATAAGGGAACCGAGTTTATACTTCCTTCTGGAGAGCAGAAAGTCGCAATGGTGGTGAAGATTGTTGTCCCAGAGGATGCGGAGTTTAAGCAGTATAAGGGAAACATTCGTATCAAGACGGGAGCACCTGATGATATCGTCGCCAGTGGTGCAGTGAGTATTTCGCTCGGAGCACAGATTGATGTTGACCTCAATGTCATAGATAAAAAAATCAAAGACTTCAAGGTACGAAAAATAGGACTCTCAGATCTTAACGAGGGACATAGAGTGGGATGGCTATATTTCCCTGGAAAGATTCGATTTGAAATGTTGATTGAAAATACGGGTAATGTTGAGATCGCACCATCCGATGTTGTCTTTAGGATTTATGATAGAACCGGAAATATTCTCCTTGAGGAGACTCATAAGAAAGGAAAAATTGCGAAGGTAAAACCTTTCCAGACTGAGACGGTCTTTGCTGAATTACCAACAAAACTTCCTTCAGGGAGCTATCTCGCTCGATTTGAGATTCTCAATGACACTGATGTGAAGTTGAGTGGGGAAGTGAACCTCAGTATTCTGCCATACGGTACACTTCAGACAGCTGGGTTTGGGTTCCTTGGCCTCTCGCTTGCGCACCAGCTTTCGGTCATTATCCCTGTCCTCTTCATTTTCTCAGTGCCGTTCATTATTTACATCCGAACACGAAGACGACGACGTTAACATATGTGGACATCGAGATCTCCAGTGCGACTTATCGTGACATTCCTTTTTCTGTGTGTGTTTACTATTTCTTCCTGTACTGCATACGCACAGACAAGGATGGCTACCACCACTCTCGTGATAAGTATCTGTGGTGACATGCTTGTAAACGCAGGTGAGGAGTGTGACGTGCCTGGTGAGACCGGTGAGTACAGCACAACCATCACAGGCAGACAGTGCGGTACAGACTGTATGTTTGGCCCATACTGTGGTGATGGAATTTTGCAAACGCTTAACGATGAGGCATGCGATGATACCAATAATGATGATGACGACTTTTGTGCAGGTGACTGCAGTCGAGAGACTGCTGATAGTGGTGGTGGTTCTTCAGGTGGTGGTGGAAATTCAGGAAGTGGTGGCCGAGACACACCACTAGGAGATACACAGGTATCAATCTCCGGAAAAGCTTTTCCAAATGCAACGGTCAACATTTTAATTGACGGTGTATCAGTCGGAAGTGTCCGGACCAATAGTCGTGGTGAGTTTCTTTTTAATACCGAGTCAGATCCAGGGACATCCTCATTTAGTTTTTGGGCTACCGATTCCTCAGGAACACGCTCACGGACGGTGAATACGACGTTTGAGGTCACACAGGGAGCAGTGACGAGCCTTACGGGGATTATGGTGCCACCGACAATACGTGCATCGAACATCAATGTGAACCCGGGAGATACGATTACACTCAGTGGACAGACAATGCCTAATGTTGCTGTCGAAGTATCGATTGATAGTGACAAAAAAAAGCTCAATACCGTTTCGGATGGAAACGGCGCCTGGTCGATTCCTTTTGATACAAAGACTGTATCAATCGATACACATACCGCAAAGGCACGTTTTATTTCAGGCACGGGAGCACTCAAAACAGAGAGTCCTTACGGTACCGTACTCTCTC
>CAZDUC010000063.1:4246-5157 GCA_964508585.1 uncultured Candidatus Saccharibacteria bacterium | reverse complement strand
TGAGAGATGATCAGGTTGATAGGCACTAGGTGGAAGCACAGTGATGTGTTGAGCCAAGGTGTACTAATCGGACGTAATTCCTGTAGGGAATGCTGTACATGGCTCGTTCATGTGTAGCTCCATACGGAGAAATGTTGTACACATACAATTTTTGAGTGATTGTTTTTACCTATAGAATATGCGATTTAGATTACATACAGTAATAAGGTTTGTTCTTTTTGCATGATTTTGCACGGGAGTAGCTCAGTTGGTAGAGCAGTGGTTTCCAAAACCATTTGTCAGGGGTTCGAATCCCTTCTCTCGTGTCAAAATTATGGGGCGTAGCACAATGGCAGTGCGCTGGATCACAATCCAGAGACGGTGGTTCGATACCACTCGCCCCGACCCGCCATTTTTATTCTTTCAAAGAATGAATGGCACCTTATTACTGTATGTAATATATGCACTGTATGACATTGAATATGTAAAGTTGGTGGTTTTGCGAGGAGGGTGAGACAGCTCACGAGACTGTCACAAGACATTGAACAGTGTCTGTGAAAGGTTTACCGCTTCTCTCGGAAGTACACGCTTTAAAAAAGAAAATTGAAAATTGATTGAAGGTTGTAAGTTGGTGCTATAGCGAGGAGGGTACACCCGTTCCCATTCCGAACACGGAAGTTAAGCTTCTCTGCACCGATGGTACTTCTTCGGAGGGAGAGTAGATCGCCGCCAACTTTAAGTGCTGATTTCAAAAAAACACCTAGAAAATAGGTGTTTTTTTGAAATCAGTCACTAAATTTGTTGGCGGTCCCCTTCGTCCAGCAGTTTCCTCTGTGTAGAGGAAACTGGGACAGAAATTCAACATAGTCGCTACGCTCGTTGTTTCATTCCACTTTAAGTATTCAAATTAAGAAACGACAAGGATTTGCCAT
>CAZDUC010000063.1:0-4236 GCA_964508585.1 uncultured Candidatus Saccharibacteria bacterium | reverse complement strand
ATTTTACAGAAAAAACAGGCTGGTGCCTGTTTTTTCTTACGTCAACATATAGAAAACCTTTTACGGAGTGACACCACTGAGTCACTCCTCACCAACGTTACGTATTCAATCAACATCAAACATACCAGCAAAAATTGCTGGTATGTTTGATGTTTGATTCCCCGAGATCTCCCTTCTTGGAATTGGCGTATCCGCAAACTCACTAGTGTTTTTTATTTTTCAGGATATAGTTATGGGTACTATGCGTATTGATATTGTGGATCCAGGTGCCGTAAATTTTAGCTACGAGATTAGAAAAATTGTGGAGGTAGCACAAAAGATCCAATCGCTTGGCGTGCCTATCGTGTGGGAAAATATTGGTGACCCTATTGCAAAAGGTGAACGGGTTGCGCCGTGGATTAAAGCATATGTGCAAGAAGCGGTAGGGAAGGATACGACGTATGCATACTCACCGACAAAAGGTCTTCTTACTACACGTGAGTATATCGCACACGAGCGCAACATTGAGGGTGGTATTCAAATTACTCCAGACGATATTCTTTTTTGTAACGGGCTTGGTGATGCAATCTCAAAAGTGTATAAAAATCTTCACAAAGAAGCTCGTGTGATCGGTCCAAACCCAGCTTACCCGACACACTCATCTGCAGAAGCTGCACACGCTGAGGATGCACATATCACGTATGCACTCGATCCAAAAAATGGGTGGCAACCAGATTTGGTTGAGATGGAAGAAAAAATCTCACAGCATCCATCAATTGCAGGTATTCTCATTGTAAACCCCGATAACCCAACTGGCTTTGTGTATACACCAGAGGTTTTGACGAAGATTGTCGCTATTGCGAAAAAGTACGATCTCTTCATTATCTCGGATGAAATTTATGCAAACCTCGTGTATGGAGATTCGTATAAGAAGCTCGCAGGTGTCATTGGCGACGTTCCTGGCATTGCGATGCGTGGTATCTCAAAGGAGTTTCCTTGGCCCGGAAGCCGGTGTGGTTGGCTTGAGTTTTACAATCGAGACAAAGATGCACGATTTCACCTCTACACACAGTCAATCGTCGACGCAAAAATGCTTGAAGTGTGCTCTACAACGCTCCCGCAGTACGTCTTACCAACTGTGATGCGTGACCCACGATATTATCCAGAATTGAGAGCGAGAACTGAATTGTATATGAAGAAGGCTGATATGGTCTCTGAGATTTTTGGAGGTATTCCTGGGCTTAACATACATAAACCACAGGGTGCATTTTACTTCACGGTGGTATTTGATGAGGGGGTACTCACTGGAACACAGATACTCCCCATTGCAGACGAGCGTGTGGAGGCGTATGTCTCTGAACTCGTACTCCACGAAAGCGCACTGGATAGACGCCTCGTCTACTACCTCCTCGGTGCAACGGGTATCTGTGTCGTACCACTCACGACGGGGTTTAATGCTTCCTTTCATGGGTTCCGCGGGACACTGCTCGAACAGGACATGGAAGTGTTCAAGCAGACGATGGAGCGACTTGCAACAGCAGTACGTAGGTACATAGGCGAGTAGGATTGGGGAAAATCCCCCGAAGGCGAAGCCTTCGGGGGATTTTCCTGCTACAATATGTGCTATGAGTAGACTATGGGCATTCAGGCGCAGAGTAGAGTATTCCTTGGGTATGTTACTCACCTGTACGCTGTTGGGCACGGGGGTGTACTATCTCTACGGATACCAGTCACCAACATGTTTTGATAGAAATCAAAATGGGAAAGAGCGTGGCGTGGACTGCGGTGGCGCATGTGCACGGTATTGTGTTTTTGAGGTGGAGGCGCCTCGAGTCCTTTGGACTGACGCATTTAAAATTATTGATGGTCAGTACAACGTGGTTGCGTATGTTGAAAATGGCAATACTGCCATTGGCACCGAATCAATACCCTATACAATCACGCTCTCGGATAGTGCAGGTGTCATTGTTGAACGGAGTGGACAGACGGCACTTCCGCCAAATGGTACGTATCCAATTTTTGAAGGACGAGTGATGACCGGTACCCGTGTGCCAACAAAAGTGGCAATCACACTCAATCGTGCAGATGATGTGGTGTGGCTTCCTGCTGATTTGGGTAGAAGTGCCTTTGTTCTCAAAAAACGAGATCTTGCTGACGCAGACAGTAAGCCAAGGCTCACGACAGAAATACAAAGCACAGTACTTGACGAGACTCGAGCAGTCGAACTTGTTGCAACCATGTTTGACTCAAAAGGCAAGCCACTTACCGCATCTCGGACGGTGGTGGAGTATTTTAAAGGTCGTGCAACAGAAGAGGTGGTCTTTACCTGGCCAGAACCAATTGCAAAGACACTGAGAAGCTGTGAGGTTCCATCTGATATTATGCTTGCCATTGATCTCTCTGGAAGTATGGATGACGACGGCGGTACACCTGCTGAGCCGATCTCATCTGTACTCAACGCTGCAGGATCATTTGTGAAGCGACTTACTGAAGACATGCAGGTGGGTGTGGTGACGTATGCAACAGATGCATCATTAGTTACGCAACTTTCCAGGGATAGTAATGCTGTTGCGAATACAGTTTCAAAACTTACCATTGCGCAACCCGAGCAACGGGGAAGCACGAATCCAGGTGAAGCACTTAAACGTATGCAAGCTGAATTTCTTTCAAACCGACATAATAACGATGCGCGCAAAGTCGCCGTATTATTCACCGATGGTCTTGCAAACGCACCGACAAAAAATCCTGAAGGATATGCGACAAGTACCGCGCTTGAACTCAAGAAAAAGGGAGTTGCTATCTACACCATTGGACTCGGTACGAAAGTGAATCAAAAATTCTTGCGAGAGATTGCGACCGATAAAGATCATGCGTTCATTGCTCCAACGGTGAAAGAGGTTGATACTATATACCAGACTATTTCTACTGCAATCTGTGAAGATGGCGCTACGGTCATTGACGTCATTGCAAAGCCAATTGTAAGCCTCCAATAAAATACATTGAGGGTTGTTGTTTTGGACAAGTGACTTCTTCTCACGCATAATGGGGTATGCGGTTTTTGAGAGCATTGGTGGCGAGTATGGATTGGTGGCTTATTTCAGCCGTTATTTTTTTGACGCTCCTTGGGCTTGTCACCATGTACACCTTTGAGGGAGACAATACTTACTTCGAGAAGCAACTGGTATGGATTGGGTTTGCCCTTGTTGGTTTTATGCTTGCACTCATTCCCGATTACCGATTTTTGCGTGTGGGGAATACGACATTTTTTATCTACCTCGTTATCCTCACACTCCTTCTTCTTGTGCTCTTCATTGGCGAGACGGTAAAAGGGGCACAGAGTCGCTTTGACCTTTTCTTTTTTTCACTGCAACCATCCGACCCAGCGAAGCTTGTACTCATTGCGGTCCTGGCAAAGTATTTTTCAAAACGGCATGAGCACATTGGAAATTTTCGACACATTTTGATTTCGGGGATGTACGCATTGGGTATCATTGGACTCGTCTTTATACAACCGGATTTTGGCTCTGCAGCGATTCTCTTTCTTATTTGGTTTGGTATGGTGCTGGTGGCGGGAATCTCCTTTCGACATGTTGCGGTCGTGGGTATTGTGGGAGCTATTGCATTTTTAGGGTTGTGGAATTTTGGATTTCAAGAATACCAGAAGGACCGCATCATGACATTTCTCCACCCGCTTGCTGACATTCAGGGGACAGGATATAACGCATATCAGTCTACGATTGCAGTGGGATCAGGACAGTTTTTGGGGAAGGGGGTAGGGTATGGCACACAATCAAAACTGCAATTTCTTCCAGAGTATGAGACAGATTTTATTTTTGCTGCCTTTGCCGAAGAATGGGGATTTGTAGGAGTTATCGTTCTTTTTCTCCTCTTTGGGCTCGCGGTGTGGCGACTTATCTTCCATGCGCTACGTGGAGCGACAAATTTTGAACGCCTTTTTTCGACCGGTGTTGCAATCCTTTTTGTGAGCCATTTCTTCATTCACATTGGTATGAATATTGGACTCTTGCCAGTGACCGGTACGACTGTTCCATTTCTCTCATATGGAGGGTCGCACCTCCTCACCGAATTCCTCGGCGTTGGAATGGTCATCGCCATGGCCCGCTACACGAAGCAACAGTACACAGCCCGTGAGTTACTTGTGGAGTAGTGTCTTGTAGCAAGGCGTCGCCTTGCTACAAGGTGTTAGAGCCTATCCACTAACCCCACCTACTTCGTTATCTTCGTCCTTCAAACATT
>CAZDUC010000062.1:0-5651 GCA_964508585.1 uncultured Candidatus Saccharibacteria bacterium | reverse complement strand
GTGGTAGTTGATACGCGACTGTGGCTTCCTCCTGTAAACTGTGCTGGTGGGTGCATATATAACAAGGACAATCCGATTCCCTTTGGTGTTTGTGGTAATCAACGATGTCAGGTTGGGATTGACCAAAATGGCAAATTCGTACAAGGAGGATTTGGACAACCCACCCAATTTTCAAGAAAAATTTACTACGAAGAAACAAAACCTGGTGAAGTGAACGTATGGGTAGAGGTGGTGTGGGACGGAAAGATATTTGGAGGAGCTGAGAGAAAAGTCCTTCTCCAGACGTGGCTTTATGATCATTATGAACGTTACGAATAACACTATGCAGCATATCAACAAACAAGAGGGAATTACGCTTCTTATTACCCTCCTTATCATGGGGGTGCTGTTTGGCATTAGCACCTCACTTCTCAATGTGACCATGAAACAGTATCAGCTTTCCGGCATTGCCTTTGCCTCAGAGACTGCCTTTCAAGCGGCGAACGCAGGAATTGAGTGTGCGCTTTATCATGATTTTCCAAAGAACGCGACAAGTATCTTTGATGTGCCAGGAGATACGACAGAACAGTTATTTAGCCCAGTAATGACATGCATGAATCAAGGCGCTGTGACGGTAACAGATTTTTCGAATGGCGCGTTTGTTGATCCAAATCCAGGAAACACACATGCGATTAGTGGCGGTGAACAGCGTTTTCAATTTAATTGGCCTGGTGGCGTGGCGACCCCCATTGCGTGCGTGGAGGTGAGTGTGTATAAGTTTTTTAGTACTGGAGGTAACGTTGCTCGAACAGTGAATGGTGTGTCGTATGGTGCTGATTGTGCAAAAGATACCGTCTGTACTATTCTCCAGTCTCGCGGATACAACGTTCCTTGTGCAGACATCAATGCAAGCCCACGTGTGGTAGAGCGTGAGTTTACTCAGGTGTATTGATGCACATACGTCGTAACAAAACGTAAAGCCTCGCGCTCAAGCGCGAGGCTTTACGTTTTGTTACTGACTCAATCATAGATATAATGGTACTATGTCCCCCATGAGTAACGTACCAAAAGATGCTTCAACACGCGCGCGAGAGCTTGCGTCTCTGATTGTGCACCACCGGAAACAGTATCACGAGAAAGATGCGCCAGAGATAAGCGACGAAGCATACGACTCACTCGTGTCAGAGCTCTCTGTATTGAAAGCTCAGTATCCAGCACTTACTCCGATACATACAGAAACGGATACAGTCGGTGGTCGCCCTGACGACGCATTCATGAAAGTGATACACCGAGTACGACAGTGGTCGTTTGATAATGTGTTTACCGATGATGAACTCATTGAGTGGGAAGCGCGCCTATTACGCTTTCTTGAAAAGGAGGGAGTGCATGAGAAAAAAATTGCGTACATGAGTGAACACAAAATAGATGGGCTAAAAGTAGTGCTCGAGTACGAAGCAGGGAGACTCATGCGTGCGACCACGCGTGGTGACGGCGTGGTGGGGGAAGATATTACACATACCGCACGGATGGTGAAGGATATTCCACTGACACTCACTTCTCCAGTAACCCTCATCGCTGTCGGAGAGGTGTGGCTCGGTGAAGTGGAGTTTCGAAAGATAAACACCGCGCGTGAAGCGCGCGGTGAACAACTTTTTGCAAACCCACGAAATGCAGCCGCGGGCTCTCTTCGGCAACTCGACCCGCAGGTGACGAAAAGTCGAGCGCTCTCGTTCTTTGCGTATGATATTGATTACCTGGAAGCACAGACATATACCCATCTGGTACCAGAAACACAGTGTGATGAACTTCTTCTTCTCAAAAAACTCGGGTTTGTCACGAACCCATACGCTCGCCTCTGCCCAACACTTGCTGATGCGATACATGAGTACAAGAAGTGGGTTCCTAAAAAACATACGATGCCGTACGGCATGGATGGAACGGTCCTTAAGGTGAATGAGGTACGTCTTCAGAAGGTACTCGGCTATACTGCAAAATCCCCTCGATTTGGGATTGCGTACAAGTTTCCTGCTGAAGAGGCAACAACGGTGGTGGAAGACATTGTGCTTCAAGTCGGACGTACGGGGGTGCTCACGCCAGTAGCGCATCTTCGACCTGTGCGTATTGCTGGTTCTGTGGTGTCACGAGCGACACTTCACAATGAAGACCAGATTGCACGACTTGATATCCGTATTGGTGATACAGTTATTCTCCAAAAAGCAGGAGATGTGATTCCAGAGATTTTGAGTGTGATAAAGGAACTTCGACCAACAACAGCACGGGTGTATCATTTTCCGTCGCATGTCGCTGAATGCGGTGGTGATGGACGTATTGAGCGCGTTCCCGGTATGTCTGCATGGCGCTGTGTTGCAAAAGATTCTGACACACTCCACCGTCAGCGTCTCTACTACTTTATCTCTCGTGGCGCTATGAATATTGATGGGCTTGGGCCACGCATTATTGACCTTCTCCTCGACCACAACCTCATCAACACTGCATCCGATCTCTTCACGCTCACACAGGGTGACCTCGTTGGACTTCCTGGGTTTAAAGAAAAATCAGCGCAAAATGTAATCGATGCAATTCAAAAAGCACGTACGGTACCACTTCATAGACTCATGGTTGCCCTTTCGATCCCCCATGTCGGGGAAGAGACTGCACGGATTATTGCGGAGTCGTTTCGTACGATTCGAGGAGTTCGATCTGCAACACGAGAAGAGCTCGCACAGGTATTTGGCGTGGGAGAAATAGTTGCAGAGTCCCTCGTGACATGGTTTCGGGATACGGATCATAGTCGAGAACTCGACAAACTACTCTCTTTCCTTAGTATTGAAATGCCCGATGTTGGTCTGAAAAAGGCAACGCCACTCACAGGAAAGACAATCGTATTTACTGGAGCGCTCGAAACACAGAGTCGTGCTGACGCAGAGACACTTGCACGCGCACTCGGGGCGCAGGTGACAAGCTCTGTCTCAAAGAAAACCGACTACGTGGTCGTGGGTGATGCTCCTGGCTCAAATGCGAAGAAAGCAATCACTCTCGGAGTTTTGGTGCTTACTGAAAAAGAATTTCTTGCACTCGCGGATGTAAAAGAGTAGCGCCATTTTTTAACAGGTGGTACTATACGAAAAACAAGGTAACAATTTTTGAGATGAAAAAAGAAGATATATCACATTTGGCACAGCTTTCACGGATTGCACTCAGTGATTCAGAAGCTGAATCACTTGCCACCGATATCACGAGTATTCTTGGATATGTAAGCGAGATTGAAGAAATAACTGGCAATGCAACAGAAAAAAAAGAAGTTGGCGCACTTTTTAATGTGATGCGCGAAGACGTGTCTCCTCATCCAGCTGATACATACACAGAGGACATTCTCGCTTCTGCACCAGAACGAGTGGGTCGGTACATACAGGTCAAGAAGATACTCGGAGATAAATCGTAATGCATATGATGACTATCACAGAACTGAGGAAAAAGTTTGTAGCAGGGACGTACACGCCGCTTGATGCCTACGAATCAATGCGGAAGGTCATCGACACACAGGATCCAACCATTCATGCATTTTTGGATGTGTACGATGATGCACGCGCGAGTGCAGAGGAGGCCACCAGGCGATATGCCACTGAGGGTGAGAAGGTACCCGTGCTTCTTGGTATGCCACTTGCGATTAAGAACAACATTCTCATAAAAGGGAAACGTGCTACCGCTGCGTCAAAAATGCTTGAGCACTACGTCGCACCATACGATGCAACCGTTATCACTCGACTCCGTAATGCAGGGGCACTCTTTATGGGAGCAACCAACCTCGATGAGTTTGCGATGGGTTCCTCCACAGAAAACTCTGCATTTGGAGTGACGAAAAATCCAGTGGACACTACTCGAGTTCCTGGAGGTTCTTCAGGGGGTTCTGGTGCAGCGGTCGCCATGGGTGCTTCTGTTGCTGCATTAGGTACAGATACGGGAGGCTCGGTGAGACTTCCGGCGAGTTTTTGTGGCAATGTAGGTTTTAAACCAACGTATGGACGCGTTTCACGTTATGGACTCATCGCGATGGGTTCTTCACTTGATCAGGCGGGTACACTTACCAATTCAGTGCGAGATGCTGAGATACTTTTTGACGTACTCCACGGAAAGGATCGATATGACGCGACGACCATCGACGAGGATACCTATCCAGTTGTATCATCCAAAGAAACATACCGTATTGGCATTCCTCGAGACTTTCTCAGTGAAGGCATGGATGCCGACGTGCTCGCTCTTTTTAATGAAAAAGTTGTGGCACTCACCAGTGCCGGCCATGAAGTAGTTGATGTCTCCCTTCCTCTCATGAAGCAAGGACTCGCAGCCTACTACATTGTGATGCCCGCAGAAGTTTCTTCAAATCTCGCACGCTACGACGGTGTGCGATTTGGACACCATGCCGATGGGAAGGACCTGCTTGAAGACTACATGAAAACTCGGGCAGAAGGATTTGGCGCCGAGGTAAAGCGACGTATTTTGCTCGGGACCTACGTACTCTCAGCCGGGTACTACGATGCGTTTTACGGAAAGGCTGAACTGGTGCGCTCGATGATGCGGGATGAATTAGCAAAGGTATTCGAGCATGTTGACCTCATTATGACACCAACTGCTCCGACACCGGCATTTACAATAGGTGAAAAGAGTGATCCACTCTCCATGTATCTTGCTGATATCTTCACTGTTCCGGTCAACCTTATTGGTGTTCCAGCGATATCAATTCCAGGAGGGACGGTGATACGAAATGGTGTCGCACTCCCCGTGGGGATACAGTGGATTGCGCCACATGCCGGTGATGAACGACTCTTTGATTTTGGGAAACGCACATATGACATGCAATAAGAATGCGTGTAGATGGTGTACAATAGTGAAATGAACGAAGCGACAACAGAGAATGGTATCGTCTTCCAGACGTACGGGTTTGATTTTTTTGGACTCTTTCGGAACATCTACGAACACCTCATGGGGAATGATTGGGATGTTTTTGTCAGTACGGTGACACATTGGTGGAATGTGTATTCAGTTATTGCTCTTGTGGTATCGCTCTTCTTTTTTGCTGTTTTTTTGTATGCAAAAATACAATACGATGAGCTTTCGACTTTGGAAAATGATGCACTTCGCGAAGCAGAAAAAGCATGGGACGCACGCCACAATATTCACGATACGAGAAATGCGAGGTGGGAAGCGATTCAACAGCGGGTGACAGAATATAACCCCGAGTCGTGGCGTATTGCAATCATCGAGGCAGATATCATGCTTGATGAGACACTCACGAATGCTGGGTATGCAGGACAGAGTCTTGGTGAAAAGTTAAAATCCGCAAATACAACCTCCTTTACGACTCTACAGGATGCATGGGAAGCACATAAGGTGCGCAATGAAATTGCCCATGTAGGAAGTGACTTCATCCTCACACAACGCATTGCGCAAGAAACACTCCTTCACTTTGAGCGTGTCTTTCGTGAGTTTGGAGTTATCTGATTTGCATAACTTGATAACATACTGTACATTCTTATGTATTCCTTCTCCTGTGTTTCGCTAAGGAGGAGGGATACCTTTGAGAATCCTAATTCTTCACAAGGTACAAGAAACGCACAAACATTTACATAGCGGGGTGAGACAGTCCGGGGGACTGTCGCAAGAGGTTGTCGACA
>CAZDUC010000061.1:0-5934 GCA_964508585.1 uncultured Candidatus Saccharibacteria bacterium | reverse complement strand
TGGACAAGATCCAACAGTCACCGTCGATGTGATTCCTAAGGGGTTTGAGGAGTAGTTAACAAGAGACAGTATACACAACACCGCGCGCCGTAGGCGCGCGGTGTTGTGTGTCATGGGTATCTGGGTACTATTTTTTAGAAACTCTCTTTGCAACCTTTTTCGCCACCACTTTCTTAACAACTTTTTTCGCTATCGGAGTCACCTCTTTTGTCACTTTTGGCTTTCGCTCCTTTTTTGGTGTCTCCACTGGTGTCACTTCTTCAACTCGGGCGACTTTCTTTTGAGGAGGTACGGGAGGATTAATGATGTTGAGTATCGTGTTGAGTCGTGACTCAATGGTTTCGAGTTGTCTCTTTATTTCGTTAAGCTCGCGTTGATTCCCGTAGTCATGTGTGGACTGCACCTCTCTCACCTGGGGTGCGTAGGTCGATTTCTCACGTCGGTTGTCATCGTATCGAGTAAACGCACCTTTGTCCCCACGATCCAATGATGACGTATCTTGATTTTTCTTTCCAAAACATTCTCGACAATAGACCGGCTTTTCACCATTTGGACGAAAAGGCACGTCACAGCTCTTCCGGCACGCCGAACACGTGGTGGTGAAGACTTCTGACTGCCCCTGTGGGCGATTATTTCCTCGACTCCCGCCAAACCCTCCACCCCGACCACTTCCTCCAAACTTAGGTCGTCCACCAACATCACCACCTCGTTTTTTGAACCCAGCGTCTTTAAAGTTATTCATTTCAATACTATGACACAGATTTAAATTGATTGCAATTTTTTCCTTTTTGGAACTCCACATAATCACTAAATATGCGTTTGAAAAAAGTATTTCAAATACTATACTGTACCCATGAAATACAAATTATTTTTGCTTGTCACATTTTTACTCGTGTGGGTATGGGCTGCGTACAAGCCACTCCATCCAGCAGATTGGCTTCTTGAGAATTACCTCGTATTTTTATGGGTGCCCATTATCCTCATTACGGGACGCTACTTCAGACTTTCAAATATTTCGTATACGCTCATAACAATCTTCATGTGCCTTCACGTTATTGGATCCCATTACACGTACGTCGAAGTACCATTTGGATTTACCTTGCAGGAATGGTTTGATGCGGATCGAAACATGTATGATCGACTTGTGCATTTTTGCTATGGATTGTTGCTTGCCTACCCGGTGCGTGAAGTGTATGTACGTATAGCAGAGGCACGGGGTTTTTGGGGACTCTTTTTTCCCGTTGAACTTACCCTTGCATTTTCTGCACTCTACGAACTTATGGAATGGCGGACCGTGCTCGATGTGCCCGCAGACCTTGGACTCGCTTTTCTTGGATCGCAGGGGGATGTATGGGACGCACACAAAGACATGGCTCTCGCGGGCTTAGGTGCACTCATTGCGATGGGTATCGTTCTCGTCATACGGCTGTATATTGATCGAAGATTTTGGAAGGAATTAAAAAATAGTTTCAGAATACCAAAGGACGATGCACCACTCGGCGAAGATGCAATACGACGTTTCCTGAAGTAGTTAGTAGCTACTCACTCCCGTCAATTCACCAAATCGATAGAGCAGTTTTTTCGAAAGACGGGTGTCCGTATACGCTTCATACTCGAGTGTGTATGAAGCACCATCGTTATTCCATGAGGTGTCAAAATATGACTGTATATCGACAAAGAGTTTGTCTGTCGACGATCCTTGTACAAGTACATCAGTTTCAAGATTGAGGTTGTTGAGGTTCCTTCGGGTGAGATTAGCCGAACCTTGAATGACGGTATGTGTGTTTGCGCGCTTGTATATGAGCAATTTTGTGTGGCACTGCTCACCGTGAGTATCGCACCATCTCACCTGCGTGTTCCCGTGTGAGTGTGACATGAGCTCATGGGCGACTTGTCTATTGGGAACACCACCTTTTTGCCTCCCAAATGCATCCTTATTGGGGTCAAGTATGATTCGGATAGACACCCCCCGTGCATCTGCATCTTTCAGTGCTCGTATAACATCTCTGTCGGAGAGGTAAAACATCGCCATATCAAAACTGTCTCCTGCCGTGAGCGACTCGAGTTCTGCCATGATGTGTCGCTTGATGCTCTGTTCGGTGAGAAGTCTCACTGAGAGGGTTGTCTCTTCCGCGGGTACTCTATCGGTGATTGAAGAAGGAGGAACAAATTGACTCTTTGAGAAAAGTGCAACCGACTCTTCACTTGAAACGGCATCTTGCCAAATACGCTCGTCAATACGGAGTGCGGTATTCGTGTGTGCACTTGATCCATCATGTGGGTTTGCGGAGGTGATGAGGGTACTCATCCCACGAGATCCGTCACTCCTCAGGTAATCAGCAAGTATGATTTTTCTATGATTAGCTTTAAAGTTGAGCATAGTGAGGTATGTCTCAAGACCAACATCTCCCGCCTTCGCGTCGAGGAGGTTGGGAAGTATGGGACCTGCAAGGTGTACCGGCACCCACCTGAGGAATGTGCGCCAGAGTGCGCTGTAGAGCGGGTTACTGTCACGAAGTTCGGTAAGTGCGGTGAGTGTCACGGGAATACCTGCATCAGTGAGTCTAGAAAGCTGGGGTGAATCGTACCCACCATAGAGTGTGTTGAGTGGGTCGGTGATTACCTGAATGGTGATGTTTGGACTTGTCTCTTTTTTGTCGATGAGTGCCTGTACGAGCTCTTCTGAAATGTGACGATGTGATGTGGTTGCGGTACCGAGGAAATTGTTGAAGAGAAACATGTCGACGAGCACGTATGAGTCAGCATCACGTATCATACGAAATACCTCATCAAAAATCTCCTGTGACGATTGTCGTTCTCCTCTCGTGTCTACGGAGGTGCGGTCGGTAAAAAAGTGGACACTCGTTTTTGAGACTGTGTAGAGCTTGCTTGATATATCGAGATTTTCTGGAAGAGGTTTGTACACATGGTACACACCGACAATGCAGAGGAGAAAAAAGATTGCTCCAGATATTTTTTTCCACCCACGTGTATGCATCGCTCTATTGTACCGTACACGTATGACAAAAATCCGCACAGAGCAGGCAAGGTGTGTGAAACGGGGGATGGCGACTAGTGCATGCTCTATACTATAGGTATAAAAAATTAATACGCGCACCGTATGCGACATGCACGAAAAAAGAATGAAAAAAATGCGAACACCCAAAAAGAGCAATCGGTGACCTGGAGAGCATACGTTGGTATCATTGCATACATCTTTGGTGCCTTTGTGCTGTACGCATCACAGCTTCTCGCACCGCTCCATGTACCACTCGCAATCGCGCTCCTCATCCTCGCATTTCGAAAAGGCCGTACACTCTACCTTCGTCTACATATTGAGAAAGACATTGATGTACTCAAGAAGCGGGTACGGCACCACATAGTACTCCATCGTGTACTCATTGGTATTGTCGTCTTGGTGTGTACCATTCTCTATGTGGGAAGTGCACTTATCCCAATGGATAAGGAAGTCTTTACGGGGCTTTCTTCTGAACAGATTGAAGCACGTGTGAATGAGGATTTGCAATCTTCTGCGCAACTCATTGATATGCTCACCGTCACTGGAGAACAGGTACTCAGCAATGTTGCGCTCTATAAAAAGGATCCCTCGCCGAGTGAGCAGGAGTCATTGAAAAAAGACTGGGACACATTTCTTCAGGTGACGATTGCGAGTGAGTATGTGACCGAAACGTACCGTTATTTCCCGCAGATATCGGTCTTCAACGAGAGAGACCTTCACGCACGGTCTTTCACCATTTCATATGCGCTCTATATGAAAAAATTTGAGTACTTTCATAAAATTATCGAGGCAGTGGGTACCAACGGATCGGTACGTACCATCCTCAATGAGTATGCCCCTTCCTTCGGTGCAAAAAACTCATACACTGATGTCACTCTACGATACTTTGCGGGTAATTCATTTTTGCGTCGAAATGCGGGGTACCTCTACCACGTGGTGTTGAATCCATCAGCATCTGAAGTTACCTCACCTGAGTACAAGATTCTTCTCAATGTTGCTGATGAAAGTTACCAGTACATGTTTGAGAATGTTTTTTCTCACATTACGCATCGAGGTATTGCATACACAAACACGTTTAACGATACCGTATCAGACTCATGGCTCCCTATTCAAAAGACCGTATTTGTGGATACGATCGGGAATGTGCATGTAGGTGATCGGACAGAAAAGTTCATCACAGAGGAACACATTGAGACGATGAAGCAATCACTCAATCCTGGAGATATATTCGTCGCACGAAAGAATTGGTACGCAAGCAACGTTGGTATTCCTGGTTTCTGGACACATGCGGGGCTGTATACCGGTACAATCGAAGATATGGAGATGTACTTTGGAGAGTTGTTTCCGTACACCCGAGATGGCGTAACGTACCAAACGTTTGATGCGCTCCTCGCACAGGTATATCCAGAAGCACACAAAACATACCATAGTGTTGATGTATATGGGCACGTACCATCAGTGATTGAGAGTGAAACAAAAGGGACCAGTATTCAATCAATTGAACACTCAGCGACTGTTGATTACTTTGCGGTATTGCGGACCAACCTTGAAAAAAAGGATATTCTCGAATCACTCCTTCGGGTCTTTGCACATCAGCATAAACCGTACGACTATGAGTTCCTTATGCAGACAAAAGATGAGGTGTTTTGCTCAGAGCTCGTGTACGATGCGTACGTACCACTCGATGCCAAAAAGGGAATTACGTTTCCAACGTCGGTGGTCACGGGGAAAGAAATTGTTTCACCAAATGATATTGTGAAGAAATTTGTCGAGGAAGATGGCGAACCTCAGGCTGAACTTTCGTTTGTGTACTTCATAGACGCGAGTGAGACCGAAAGCACCGTCCGTGTTGCGGGGAAGGACTCCTTTAAAGAAAGTTTTTACCGTCCTAAATTCTCTTTCCTGCAGGAGTAGTCTCATGAGAATGTTGACAAAAACCTTGCGGCATCGCCAATGAAAAATCGGCGAAATATGTTACGCTAGTCGTATATGAATAAACCAACCGTACTCATTGTGGAAGACGATACAAATATTCGTGATTTGTATGCAGATGCATTTGGCTTCGCGGGTATTACTGTCCTTTTGGCAAAAAATGGAGCTGAGGGTGTCGATCTTGCACTTCAACATCATCCCGATGCGATTCTTATGGATATTATGATGCCAGTGATGAACGGACACGAAGCAATGAATAACATTCGGAGAGATGCATGGGGAAAACATGCGAAGGTCGTGTACCTCACCAACATGAGTGATCCAGAAAACATCATCCATGCTGTTGAACAGGGAAGTGATGAGTACATCATCAAAGCAAATTTGACACCGAAGGAAGTGGTGAACCAGGTGCGTATGGCAATGCGTGCCTAGGAGTTTAGAGCCCATCCACTAACCCCACCTACTTCGTTATCTTCGTCCTTCAAACATTCATCGTATATTGAATACGCCTCATGTTTTCAGTCCTCGATGCCTCGTATCTGGGGTTATTGGATGGGCTCTTAGAAAACACATCCCCGAGGCTTTACCTCGGGGATGTGTTTGAAGAGTATTCGCTTACGCTTTTGATTTTTTGAAACAGTCGATACAGAGGAGGTGTGAGGTATCTCGTGGTTCGAAGGGAAGCGAGGTGATTGCCGAATTACAACCACTACAGGTCCAGTCTCCGGAGAATCGAGGGCGGTCACCTTCCTGTCTCTTTGGAGCCGAAGTACCTTTTTTGTTCTGATGACAGTCACGACAAAGAAGGCCGGTGGTATTTCTTGGTTCAAATGGTAATTCAGTGATGGTACCGTTACAACCACTACAGGTCCAGTTTCCTTGATGCATACGCTTGGATACGAATGTTATTTTGTAATGAACGTATAGAGTATACCGCACAATAGCGATAGAAACATGCACCATGTTGCATTATCGTATAAGGA
>CAZDUC010000060.1:1657-5952 GCA_964508585.1 uncultured Candidatus Saccharibacteria bacterium | reverse complement strand
TCCGGTCGAAATTGTCGACAACCTTTCGAATCCCCACAGACGTGACATCGAGTCATGTCTTCCTCCTCCGCAGACAAAATTTGCACCCTTGCGGAGTGCTATTTTGTATTTGCGGAGGAGGGGGGATTCGAACTCCCGAGGGCTTTCACCCTGGCGGTTTTCAAGACCGCTGCACTAGACCAACTATGCGACTCCTCCGTATATTCACTTTTCTGCACACGGATAATACCAGAAAATGCGTGTAATTCAAAATGCGTTTTGCATGGTATGCTATTCCTATGAAATTCATGGGAATCGACTATGGGACAAAGCGTATTGGGGTCGCACTTACTGATGATAAATGCATGATGGCATTTCCGTATGCGGTGTATGCAAACGACGCATCGGTATTAAAAACCATTGAAGCGCTTGCGCAAAAAGAGCACGTCGAAAAGATTGTCCTCGGGCATTCTCTCGGGCGAGACGGCGCACCAAATAAAGTGCATGCACTCGTAGAGGAGTTTATGCTTGACCTCACCCTCAATCTCGGACTGCCAATTGAGCTCGAGCCTGAGCAATACACGACACAGGAGGCGATTCGTTTGCAGGGGAGGAATGAGATGACGGACGCGAGCGCAGCGAGCGTCATTCTCAATAGTTACCTGTTAAAAATAAAAAATAAAAAATAGAAAATATGGAATATATACGAGACACACAACCTGTTACAAGTTACAAATGTACACTATGATTACGTACGATGATTTTGCAAAGATAGAAATCCGTATTGGTGAAGTTCTTTCGGTTGAACTCATTGAGGGAGCAGACAAGCTTCTGAAGTGTATGGTGGATGTGGGTGATGTTGATGAAGAAGGGAAGGTGCTCCCAAGACAAATCCTCTCTGGAATTCGTGAGTACCTTGAAGATCCGCAAACGCTCGTGGGAAAGAAATTCCCGTACATTACCAACCTTGCACCACGCACCATCCGTGGATTTGAGAGTCAGGGAATGATTCTTGCCGGACTTCATGAGGGTACACTCGCACTTCTCATGCCAACTGGTGACGTTCCATCCGGAACGAAAGTAAAATAAAAATACACACTCTTTTGTGTGCAATGTATACGAAACGATTGCCTATGCATGTATAATGGAAGAATAGATTATGTCCGTTCTTTCTTTTGTACAACGGGTTTTTCCACCACCTCATATTATGACCTTTCCCTGTGTGGGAGTGGATATTTCAGACACCTCGCTTAAATATATCCAATTTGAAAGGGTGCATACGCATGACAGCCACTTTAAGCTACAAACATGGGGAGATCTTGAGATTCCTGCAGGTGTCGTCGAACGAGGAAATGTACACGATATTGAGAAGCTCATTGCCGTACTTGTTGAGATGAAGAAACGGTGCGGAGCACGATATGTCAATGTCTCACTCCCTGAAGAACGAGCATACCTTTTTGAGACGACTATTCCACTTAAGACACCAAAAGAAGACGTGCGAGGCCTGCTCGAATTTCGACTTGAAGAAAACGTACCACTCTCTCCTCGAGACGCGTACTTTGACTACGCGTACGTAGGAAAGGATACCGAAAAAAATACTCGTGCGGTCGCGGTTGCGGTGTATGCACAATCGACAATCAATAGCTACTATGAAGCTTGTATCAAAGCAGGGCTCATTCCTGTTGCATTTGAGATTGAGGCGCAAGCAATCGCGCGCGCGACTGTCCCGACACAGAGTGTCGATACGTACATGATCGTTGACTTTGGAAAGACGCGCATGGGCGTGGGAATAGTGCATAAGGGAACGCTCATGTACACCTCGACCATTGAGGTTGCGGGAAGTCAGATGAGTCAAGACATGCGGGCAATACTTGGAGATGTCTCTGAAGCCGAGCTTACCACCATTAAAAATACTCGTGGATTGTTGCACACCAAGGATCATGATGCAGTTGCCACAGTTCTTGAGAAACATGCACTCGCGATTGTTGATGAACTCAGTATTCGAATGCATTACTGGCATACCCGAGACATTGATAGGGAAGCTCGAGAGATTAAAAAAATCATCGTGTGTGGTGGAAGTGCAAACCTACTTGGCTTTCCTGAGTTTTTGTCAGAAAAACTGGAAGTTCAGACTGAGCGAGCGCAGGTGTGGGCGAATGCGTTTTCGCTCGAGGAGTACACTCCTCCAATTACACGACGGTACTCGTATGGGTACGCAACGGCGATTGGACTCGCACTTCGTAATTTTATGTGATGTATGATTAATCTCATTCCACCAGAGGGTGAAAAAGCAGTTCGACGAGAGTATCAATTGCGAACGGGTGCAACAGGTGCATTTCTCATTGGATTTGTTTTTTTAATCCTTTCTGGCTCGCTTCTCCCAACATACATACTCACCGGTGTACATATACAGGAGTACCAAGAGAAGGTGGATGCAGAGAAAGACGTTGCACAGGTTTTTCAAGATGCAGAGAAAGAAGTAAAATCGTCAGAGGAGCTACTCACGCAATTAAAATCAGGATCAACGTCACGCTCAGTCTCAGAGTTGATCCGAGCGATTGAAGGAAAAACTCCTCAGGGTATTACGTATAAAGCACTCCAGATGAATACAGCCAAGCGAACCGCGGATACTTTTTTGGTGCAGGGAGTTGCATCAACCCGAGAAGACCTTGTTCGTTTTAAAAATACCCTCAAGGAGGTTCCGTTGTTTGACAAAGTGGAAATTCCGATAGCTGATCTCGCACGAGATACCGCATTACCATTTGCAATCACTATTACACTTAAACCAATGACTCGATAGCTATGTATTTTTCCATTACTTCAAAAAGTACTCATGTCATTGCACTTGTCGGGGTGACGGTGTGTGTGGCGAGTATCGTGGTGTATGGGTTTATGCTCAGAGAAGTCACGCAACAGAGAACGAAGCTCAGCGAAACTCAGGCACTAAGTGTAAAAATTGAACGACAGAAGCAATCATACCAATCTCTCCTTACACAACTTGCAGACTCAAAAGATGCCCGAGCACTCCTCAAGTCCCGTATCCTTACCGACGAGGGGGTGATTGATTTTCTCTCACTCATTGAAAATGCAGGAAGGGAACATCAGGTTGTGTTAAAGACCAATACAATTACCACGCAACCAATCAACAATACATTTGAGACTGTTGTGGTAAATGTGAGTGTCGAGGGTGCGTACGCACCGCTCGTACGACTCCTTACCTTGTTTGAACAGCTCCCATACCAAGCAGGTTTGCATAACGTCGTGTTTATGCATTCGAGCGAGGGAAAGGAAGATGTGTGGAAAAGTACGTACGATATTCACATTACTAAATACAAAGCATATGCAAATTAATCTCCGCAAGTTACTCCACGTAAAAGCTCGCGCAGGAGAGATACAGCGTACTCGGTATGGGTACATGCATGTAACACGAGACTGGGTGGTGATACTTGGTGTTGCAGCTACATTCCTCGCAGGAGGGGTCGTGTATAGTGCGTACGATTTTTATACTCAATTCGGCGTAGCGTCCGAAATACCCGATGAGGAAAAAACAATTCGATATCGTGGTAAGGAAGTGGTTGAGATGTCTGAGGTATATACAAAGAAGGAGTCGGTATTTATGGAACTCAGAGCAAGTACCCCACCTATTCCGACTGTGGCACCAACACCAGAAGAAACAGGAACTACGTCAGCTTCGGTCGCTACCGGAGAGACAGAGGGACTTGCAGAGATGCAAACTCCTGAGTACACTGACAGTGCTGAGGTCCACGTGTCCCCATAGTTCAATGCAGAGCACAAGAGACTTCTAAGTTTTTAATCTAGGCGGAGCTTTCTGGGAGATAGGTGAGGAGGTTGTCGACAGTTTGATTCGCCAGCTGGCGAAGAAAAACTGCCATACAACCTGAACAGTTCAGGTAATGAACGATTCCGTAAAGGAATAGAACATAGTACGATATAACACTGCCCCCATAGTTCAATGGATAGAACAGGAGACTTCTAAGCTCTTGATGTAGGTCCGATTCCTGCTGGGGGCACCACGGTACAAAAACACTACACTACTTTAGTAGTGTGGTGTTTTTGTAGGAAGCAAACTGCTTTGCTTCCGGCCGTGGTGCCGGGCGGAGCGTTGTGAGGAGCCTCACAGGCGACGAACAGCGAGCCGGGGTCGAGAGTGCTTAGGCTTTTGTGAGCAACGCGAAACAAAAGACTTAGCAACTCGTGACCACCACATGAGAAAGCAAACTGCTTTGCTTTCGTGCCAATGTGCCGGGCGGAGCGATGTCTTTTTGTTTCAAAACAAAAAGACCGCGAGCCGGGGT
>CAZDUC010000060.1:0-1557 GCA_964508585.1 uncultured Candidatus Saccharibacteria bacterium | reverse complement strand
GTGCCGGGCGGAGCGATGTCTTTTTGTTTCAAAACAAAAAGACCGCGAGCCGGGGGTGGTTAGAAAATAAGGAGCTTAAACGTCTAAAAAAATCGGCACATTACGCACTGATAGAATCAAACCTTTCGAGAAAGTGCTTCAAAAAAGAGTGGTGTCACCCCAAGTACGAGAAGTAGTGTTGAGATACTTCCTGAAAGGAGTGAAGTTACTAAGAATCCCGTAAATCGAAAAGATTATGAAGGATGATGGCACAACACAGGACTCAGGATTTCTGCCACGCTATGTAAATGATGAGTCTCGACTAACCCATTATTGTTCGGATTTTGATTGGAAAATATGTAAGGACGTATCTAGACAAAGGTAATTTTTTATAGTACTATTCGAACTAATTAGTTCTTTGACTCATGTTCTTCTTTGACTAAATGCTGCCAGAGGAGCTCACGCTATGGGGAGAAGGATATCTTATTTTGCTAGCCGTACTGGCAATACCTAGGCACGCATTGCGTGCATCTCTTGTCTGTCTCAAATAGAAAGGAATTACCATGGAACAGCTCATATTTGATGTTGTGCTCGCCTCTGCGATCAAAGATGCTCTTGTAAGAAACGGTATCTATGATGCTCTCGATCTTAAATGGCTGGCTGAGGGTGACAATATAACCAATATTCGACTATTGCGAAGTGGTCATGCCGAAATGAAGATCAAGACACTAATAATCGATTGCGATCAAGAACCGTTTATACCCAGTGGGATGAAGATTGTTGAGCATAGAAAGGGGGGTCAGTATAAATGGGAGATGAAAAAAAGAGATACTCTCTATCTCTCACTGGGTCAGAAGGGGGGTAATGAAATGAGTGGTTACGAGCTTCGCAAAGAGCTCAAGCGTAAACCAGTACTCAATGCCAACGTTCTTGATTTCTATATGCAATTTCCACACCTCATTCCGTATGATGGTGGATGCATTGCCTTCTGGGGCACTATCTTCGCAACAACGGACGACGAAAGTGATGGCGATAATCTCTACGTCCGATGTCTCTCAAAGTTCGGTGGTGTATGGGGCTCGTTCAACCATAGCCTCAAGAGCGAATTTAACTGGAGTTGTGCGGCTGTGTTACGACAACGTTGAATTCTGTAACAATGGGATAAGTACACCGTCTCTGGCGGTGTACTTTTTTTGTACATCACTTGGTGATAGTAGACGGACGTGTAATCAGTTGAATTCTAACAAAGTTACTTCTTGCTTGTGGTCTTGGACACAGAATAGATTTGGACGCACCGTGCCACAAACGTACAATCATATTGAGTGCACATGAAGAAGAAATACAATACGTCACCTGGGCGGTGATATACACGACAAGTCAATGATTGACGAGCATTCCATTTCTGGATAATATATCATTTATGCAACAACGATGTTGGTTTAGTGCTGACTTTACCTTTACTGGCACATGCCGGTTGGTGTCTGTTGTTGCGATATAGCGCAAACAAATCGAGAGAAACCAAGCCGGCATTGTACCGGTTTTTTTGTTCTTTTATTTTTGAGGAGAAAATCGTCTCAT
>CAZDUC010000059.1:0-6075 GCA_964508585.1 uncultured Candidatus Saccharibacteria bacterium | reverse complement strand
GCACATATAGCAGGCCCCTTCGGGGGCTTTTGCTATGTGTGCTCTCGCAGCAAAGCCTGGGAGGCTTTGCGTCAGGAAGCGAAGACCTTTTGAGCATTTTCTTGAGTTTACGAAAAGAAAATCCAAAAGGTGTACCGTTCATGTAATGAAAGATTACCCTGGCGAGAGCACAGATAATAAAGCGTTTATTTGCAAGGCTTTCAAAAGATACCTTTCATAGAGTTTCCGAACTAGACAGGAATTTCGGTTTTTTATTCTTTGTGGCATATTAATTTCAATATTTGATATACTACGGAAATGTTTAATCACGAACCAGAGAATTATGATTGCCCATTTTGTAATTTTGTCGGCGGAAATGAAACCGAACACAACTTAAATAATGATATCGTTTATCAAGATGATGATGTTTTGGCTTTTATCTCTCCTAAGTGGTGGGTTAATAATCCTGGAAATGTCATTGTGATTCCCAAAAAGCATGTCGAACACGTATACGATATAGAAGACGAACTTCTAGCTAAAGTTCAAATTGTTGGCAAGAAAATAGCTACAGCAATTAAACAAACCTATAATTCTGACGGAACTTCATTTAGACAACATAATGAATTGGCTGGTAATCAAGATGTTTGGCATTATCACCTTCATGTTTTTCCAAGATGGGACAATGATGAATTTTATCTAAACTATAAGAATAAAGAATTTGTAGCTCCAGAAAAAAGGGAAGTATATGCTCAAAAACTAATTAATTATTTGAAGGTTAATTAATCAATGGGATTTCATTGTTACTTCCTCCAGCCCTTGAATAGCTATCTTAATGTCACACCTACGCAAGAACAGTTCTGAAAGCCACAACTCGCCCGCACTGTTCAATAAAATAGTCACCCGTCAGGGTGGCTATTTTATTGGCACAGTGCGGAGCGAAGAAACATGCTGGGTGAGTCGGTCTGGGAGACCGACGCAAGAGATTGTCGATATTTTAATCCGTCGGTTGACGGATTAAAATATCATACAATCTTGACTGCTTCTGTAAGAAGACTGTTTCGTGAGGAAGCGAAGCCGATGCGAGATAGTATAGATGAATACAAATCCCCGGGGCGCAAAGTGCCACGGGGATTTGTATTGTCTCTACGCCAAAGAGCTATTTGCAGTCGGTACTACACGTGCAGCATTTGTCCTCTCCGAGCGCATATTTGCCTGAGCCGAGTCCTATAATCGCGAGTGCACCAAAGAAGTAGAGTGCTTGAAGTTCGAGTGCGTACCCGCCCCCCATTTTCGCAAGTGCAAATAGCTGATCGAGGTGTGCGAGGAATACTGCCATGAGAAGTGTGAAGGCGATAATTCCAGCCGCGAAGCGGGTACGAAAGCCCACAATGAGCATGAGTGGTGCTACGACCTCGCCGACATAAATACCATAGGCGATAAAGCCCGGAAGATGCTTTGCTTCGAGAAGGCCTTGAATAAAATCAATTGATCCTGGGTTTTGAATTTTTGCAATACCATGGAAGAGTACAAGGATACCAATAGTGAGGCGAAGAATGAGCTTTGCAGTATCTTTTGATATATGGATATGTTTCATGAGTATAAAATTATGATTAGAACGCAATGAAGCGATGCGAGTAGTGTAGCAAATCACTTTAATTTGTAAAGTGAATACTGTATGCTATAGTATGGACATGAAGGTTGAAAAAGAATCAGCGTGCCCTGCAACACGTCTCCTCACACTTCTGAGCAAGCGACACATGCTTCTCATTCTCTATACACTCACGAAAGGGGAGAGTGGGTTTGTGGAACTACAAGAAACACTCCACATTAACACGGCCTCTCTTTCGATACGTCTTCGGGAGCTTCAAGATGCACAACTGATTGCTCGTCGAGAGTGTAAAAAGGATTCACGTCAACACTACTATTACCTTACCACAATGGGGATAGCAATCAGCAGGCTTATAGAACATATTTCGACAGTAGCTCGAAACAATATACACATGACGTAACGCCAAAAACACAAAAGCCCCTCGCGAGGGACTTTTGTTGTGGTGAGACATAGAACTAACTATTCTATTTCTCTTTGTATAGCGTTGCTTGGTGTACATGAAACCAAGTTAATACCTCCGCTACGTATGTAAGTATATCACCTTATGTTTTGTTGCATAGTGGGGATAGGGGGAGGAGATAGGAAAACCCGTGCGCGCCATAGGCGCGCACGGGTTTTCCATAAGGAGAAAATTACTTAACTGAGTCCTTGAGTGCTTTTGCTGCGCGGAATTTTGGTACGCGCATTGCAGGGATATCAATACTTTCGCCAGTGCGTGGATTACGTCCTGTGCGAGCGTTTCGAGTCTTCGTTGCGAAGATACCGAGGCCTGCGATTGATACTTCCTGTCCCTTCTTCAAGGAGTCTGCAACACAGTCGATGAGTGTCTCCACTGCTCGTTCTGCGTCTGCACGAGTGCCACCAACGACCTCGTGTACCTTGTCAATGATATCTGCCTTATTCATGATGTATGAAATTTGTAACTAATAGGCGTGAATAATGTTGTGCATTGCACCTGGTGCCAGAATATGGCTATAAACAATTATATAGTACATGCCAAGTTGTGCAATACACTACACCACTATAAGTTTGTGTGGTGTAGTGTATTTTAGGCACTACCGTGCGTACTCGACAGCACGTGATTCACGAATGACATGTACCTTAATTTCACCAGGATAGCGAAGTTTTTCTTCGATATCGGTAGCAATACTTCGAGCCAGATTGTGCGCTTCAATATCGGTAATCTTTTCTGGGTTTACAATCACACGAACCTCACGTCCTGCTTGAATTGCAAATGCTTTTTCAACACCGGGCATTGAGGTGGCGATTTCTTCAAGTTCTGCAAGTCGCTTGATATAGTTCTCAATTGAATCACGACGAGCTCCAGGACGCCCCCCTGAAATTGCATCCGCCACTTGTACGACGATTGCTTCGGGAGTCTCATATGGGTACTCTTCATGGTGCGCACGCATCGCAAGAATGACTTTCTCATCGACGCCATACTTTTGGAGAATACGGATACCAATTTCAACATGCGTACCCTGGACCTCCTGACTCACGGTCTTTCCAATATCGTGAAGGAGCGCACCTGCGCGAGCAACCGCAACATCAGCACCGATCTCACCAGCGATAATTGCAGAGATATGCGCCATCTCGACTGAGTGCCAGAGGACATTTTGACCATAGCTTGTGCGGAAATGAAGCCGTCCAAGAATTTTCATGAGGTCAGGATGGAGATTCGTCACTCCTGCTTCATAGGCAGCTTTTTCACCCATTTTTCTCACGATTGTTCCAACTTCGGTACGTGCTTTTTCAACTAACTCCTCTATTTTTGCTGGTTGGATCCGTCCGTCTGAGAGTAGCGCTTCAAGTGCAACACGAGCAATTTCTCGTCGGACTGGATCAAATGAAGAAAGGGTGATGTGTCCTGGAGTCTCGTCGATGAGCACATCAACTCCTGTTGCGCGCTCAAAGGCACGCACATTTCGTCCTTCTTTTCCGATAATTTTTCCCTTAATATCTTCGTTCGGGAGCTCAATCGTTGAGCTCATGATATCGACACGAAGTGAGTTACCGATGCGGTGAATCGCGGAGGTGATGATATTGCGAGCTTGCTCATCAAACTGCTCTTCACCACGCATGTGCATCTTTTGGATGCGCGATACGAGGTCGGACTCATACTCTTTCTCAGCTTTTAGAACAAGTTCATTGTACGCATCAACCTTAGTGAGTCCCGCAACCTCTTCGAGTTTTGTTGCGATACTGAGCTCACGTTCATCAAGACGCGTTTTAATATCCTTGATTTGTTCAATTTTTTGTCGTACTGACTCAACTTGCGCATCAAGATCAGTCTGACGCTTGTCCAGTAACTCCTCCTTACGGACGAGTCGGTCTTCTGTTTTATTTAACTTTTCTTCCTGCTCTTTAAACTCTTGTTTTTTTTCTTTTTCGAGTAACTCTGACTTTGCTTCAGCCTTTTCAATTATCTTTATTGCCTTTTCTTCTGCTTCTACAACACGTTCTTTAAGGGAAATTTCAATGGATTCCTTCTGTGTAAGTGCGTGTACGTATCTGAGATAATATCCTAAAGCGGTGCCAAGTACTCCTGCGCATAAAAGCGCAAATACTAGTGATGGTGGCATTTCTTTTCTGCGATCGACTGCGAAACTGCTCGAACGGGAACGCTATCGATCACGGATTACTCCTTTCAATAAATCGACTTCATCACAGTACCAGAAGAAGGCGGGTGTGTCGAATGAAAACCCCCGTGGCGCCTGGAGGGCGCCACGGGGATTCAAGCGGTACTGCAGGAGATGTGGTGAATGGTAACTCAATCAAGTACTGTAGCCAGTCTTGCTATTTAAGTACCTTATCGACAATCCCATACGCGAGGGCTTCGTCAGAATCCATGAAGAAATCGCGATCAACATCGAGCTCAATTTTTTGGAGCTTTTGGCCAGTGGCTTTCGCGAGCATTCTATTGAGTGTGTCACGTGTTTTGATGATGTGCTTTGCGGTGATATCGATGTCTGACGCTTGTCCGTATGCACCACCACTTGGTTGGTGAATCATCACTTCAGCATTGGGGAGCATAAAGCGCTTACCCTTTTGGCCCTGCGAGAGAATGAGTGAGCCCATGGATGCTGCCATACCGACACAGACGGTCGCCACGTCTGGTTTTACGTGATGCATGGTGTCTATGATAGAAAGACCTGCCGTGACGCTACCACCTGGAGAATTAACGTAGATGAAAATATCTTTCTTTGGATCCTCTGACTCGAGAAAAAGTAGCTGGGCTACGACGAGGTTTGCCATATGATCCTCAATTTGGCCAGTGATAAAAATAATACGTTCTTTTAAAAGTCGTGAGAAAATGTCATACGCGCGCTCACCGCCTTGTGTTTTCTCGATAACCATTGGGACGAGGTAACTATTGATTGTTGATTCTTTTTCCATATAAATTGTATGGTAGCAGAAAGTATGCTCCTGTGCTACTCTGTCCGCAGAACCTGTGTTCTATCAATACTTCCCCCATTCTTCATTTTGAAGGAGAAAATTGTGAACGGAAACAAATTGGAGTTAATTCCTGGCGAAGGAAATCTTGCAACGAAAGTTACGATATCGGAAGAAGAGACCCGTAAAGCGCACGAGCGCGTTATTGCTCGAATGGAGCAAAACGCTGGAGTAGGGTCTCGATCTCATGCTTCATGTACCATTCCGGTTGGTACATGTTTCTGTTCTGGCACCATTAAGTACAAACGCCACTTCCAAGTTATCGGCGAACCCCGGAAGGGACAGAGAAATATTCCAAGAGAGAAGAGGTTTGGGAATGCTACTGCACACGTTGTGGGCTTCAGTACCATCGTGATGCTGAGCTGATAGCACCAGTGATCAAGGAGTACTTTAACAGTCTGTGATGTGGAGGATTGAAAAGCCCGGTGCGAAGCTACGCTTCGCACCGGGCTTTATGTTTTTAGTGAAGCTACAACAACAAAAATATTGACAATACATACAAATATGTGTATAATAAAAACAGTAAATAACCCCCCAAAAGGAGTCTGTCGTGAAAATGATACCGTTTTTTCTTATCTTTTTGCCACTTGGAGTAGTTTTGGTGGCGTGGATATTCGGCAAGGCCAACCTTGTTGGCATGTTTGTCGCGTGTATCCTGCACTTGGCAGTCGTTGTGGGCCTCATTTCATGGATGACTGTGAGTGACTCACTTTTGGTCACTTACGTTGCTGCCATGCTTGGGCTTGTGAGTATGCTTGGGATACCATGGGCAGGCGCCCTTATTTCGACATCATTGCCAGTACAAGGACCAGCACCGGCAAAGCAGGTTGCTGATGCGTACAACGCCCTTTCGCCTGAAGAGAAACAAATGGCGAAAGAGGCGGGAATGAAGGTCTTCAAGGGTCTTCTTGCAGGAGTAGGTGTGTTCCTACGGAGGAAAGGGCACCACGGTCTCGCTTCCGCAACGGAACAGTTCTTTAAGTAAGTTCGAAGAATTCTATGGGCCCGCAGATATGCGTGGCCCATATTCATAT
>CAZDUC010000058.1:0-6085 GCA_964508585.1 uncultured Candidatus Saccharibacteria bacterium | reverse complement strand
TGATGACGAAGAGGATGTTAGAGAGAAAATCTCGCGACCCTTAATTGAGAATCATATAAGCAGAATCTTACGCAATCGTTTTTACCTTGTTGAACTTCCAGCTGAGGGAGGCACCTTCATTAAAAGCTTGAGTCATGAACCGTTAATTACCGCTGAAGTATTTAATGTTGTTCAAAAACTACTGAACAAAAACTGCATTAGCGAGCATTACACAGAATCTCTGGACCATCCATTTAGAGGGTTTGTTCGATGTGCACAATGTAATAGAGCGTACACTCCATATGAGCAGAAAGGTATTATTTACTATGGGGCTAAGTGCAGAAAAGGTTGTCCAAATACCCGCAAGAGTTTGAACGAAGCAGAAATTGCCATCGAGCTAAAGTCTGTTATTAGCCTCGTGCAGTTTACTGATGACGAACTTGAAAAATTTGAAGCACGCACTAATACAGAGATTGCACTTCTTGATGTAAAGAGAGAGAAGGAGTTGAGTAAAATTGAACGAAAGAAAAAAACAATAAGAGAGAATATATCTTACATGACCTCTAACCGCCTTGTCTTACTAAGGGCAGGTGCATATTTACCGGAAGAATATAATCTTGAGTTAATGCAGCTTCATGCCGATTTGAAGTACTTGCAGGATGAGGAGCAATCATCTGATGAGGCAATGATGGAATTGGTACAGGACGTCGTTAAATTTTCCGAACTCATAAGAAACGTTGCTATCATTTATGATTTTGCAACTACACATGAAAAGGACCAGATTGGCAGAATCCTAATTTCCGAACTCTATATAGATGATAAAAGCGTTAGTTTTCAACCTAAAGAAGAGATTAAATCCTTCTTCAATCGAAATAATGCTGTGTGTGACCCCACGGAGAATCGAACGTTACATGTTCAGTACCCGTTGTCGATATTTTTGTTCGGCTGTTGCCTCCAAAACTATCTGGCAACGGCTTCGATTCTCCCGTAAACAGTCTCCCAGACTGTTTACTCGTGGGGTCATGAACAAAAACGGCGCACATGGTGTGCGCTCGTTTTTGTACCATGACCCCACGGAGAATCGAACTCCGATTTCCAGGATGAAAACCTGGCGTCCTAACCGTTAGACGATGGGGCCTTTCTGTTCATTTCTGAACTACGCTATACTACCGAAAATTTGAAAAAAATGCTAGTTTTATAGTTCTAGTAGGGAAGAGTCGCATAGTGGTTTATTGCACCGGTTTCGAAAACCGGCATCGGGGCAACCCGATCGGGAGTTCAAATCTCCCCTCTTCCGCTGATACAAAATAGCTTCATTATTGGAAGCATATTTTGTCAGAGGAAGAGGAGAAAGCTCTGGGAGAGCTTTTGTGAAGATTTGAAGGGTCGTCGATATTTTGACGTGAGGAAAAATATCATACGACCCGAACTGAACAAGTAATGTTCAAATAAAAATAGCTTTTTAGAACATAACTCTAAAAAAGTAAGGGGTTTTTAATTTCAGACAAATAGAGCATTTACTAAACAGCTATGACACTTGACAGAGCCATAATATTATTCTAAGCTCACGACAGATCTTAATCCACTTCGGATGGAGACGAACACACCAGAAACTTGAAAGGAGGGCAAAATGCCCAAGAAACAGGAAATAACCGTTGCGGATTTAAAGTCGTTGCTCGTCGCACGTTTCAAAGCGGAGCAAACCAAGCGGTATATGTTAGATGTGCGAATCGCGCAGGAACTTGGAGACGAGGTGCGAGAGGAGAAGCCGGAGGACGTCTCAATCATGAACAAGTTTATTGATTTGATTTCGAGTACGATTGCACGTCGGCTTAAGAAGAACCAACGTACGATACCTCTACTCTCACCTCAAGACTTGACCAAAATCACTCCTTTGATGATTGCTGAAATCACAAAAAACAATAGTGATGAGTTCGAAGCTGAAGATTGCAAGAAATTCGAGAAGATCATGGAAACAGTGTTCAAGAACATCTCTACGATGGTGAACCAACAACCCGTGCCACCCCACAAAGATCCCTAC
Source organism: uncultured Candidatus Saccharibacteria bacterium (assembly GCA_964508585.1). Taxonomy (GTDB): domain Bacteria; phylum Patescibacteriota; class Minisyncoccia; order Phycocordibacterales; family UBA918; genus Damh-18. The sequence continues at coordinate 4,065 of CAZDUC010000058.1, read as the reverse complement.
GAGAGGTACTGGCACTGGGTGACGATAGTGCTCAATCTTGCGACCGAATGCGGGATGCAACCAATTGAACTGCTTTCATCCGAGAGCGCGACGGACGAAATCACGCGGCGGATGTTTACCAAGGATGAATTTGTCTTTCTCTCAGAGCAATCACTGGAAAAGCTCATGGACTTCGACGCGTTGAAGAAGACTGTCATTCGACCATTGCTCGACATGCTAACCAATGATCTCACCGATGAAGAACGGCGTGAAATAGAGAAAGAATTTGAGGCAGAGGACATGCCAGAACTGCGTCAATATGTTGAGAAAGCTCGGTTAGTAGCCAAAGCCATTCTCAACGAGGAAATCATGCGTATCTACCAGGCTGTGTAGCTTCGGCATCGCATTCTCATCAACCCGGCCTTTTGTATATTCGTTGAGAACGAATCCCTACGAAAGGCCTTTTTTTATTCAAGTTAAAAGAGTGAGAATCAGTCTTAATTATAAGAAAATTCTTCCATTCAAATGGAAGGATTTTTACTTGAATTTGAAAAAAGTATTTTATTATGGTCGAGAGCCATTGTTAGCAAGGAGATTGTAACGACATACCCAAACATCTGTTCGTTTTCCGACGGTAAAGCACGGTGTAACCGCTACACCCAACTTCGGTCTAATCTTTCCATATAATTTGTGTGTAGTTACCGCACTTTTCCATACGTACAGGTATTTTCATTGTAGTGATAACACTGCGAAAATGGAGAGAAAGCTCTGGGAGAGCTTTCGTGCGACTTAATAAACAGGACAATGTGTCTACACAAGACAATACGTATCACACTCATTTTGAATACACATCATGTTATAATTTAAAGATGCTTCATAATAAAAGAAGAAAAGGGGTAGATGCGCATATACACAATGCACATAGACGAACAGGTGTGTCTGCGTATCTCAAAGAAGTTATTTATGGTGCCATCGATGGAATCATCACCACTTTTGCTGTCGTTGCCGGGTTTTCTGGCGCTGCACTCTCGAGTGAGGCGACCACACAATTTTCTTTCATGATGGTACTACTTTTTGGTCTTGCAAATCTTTTTGGAGATGGTGTATCAATGGGTTTGGGAAATTTTCTTGCCGTGCGGTCAGAGCAGGGATTGTATAAGAGTATCTGGAAACAAGAAAAGAACGCTTCCGACGAACACGGGGGCGATGAAGCGCGTGAGACAACGATTGCACTTATGCATCGAGGATTTTCAGAAGAGGATGCACGTACCCTTACGACAATTTATCGAAAAAATAAATCATACTGGGTGGACTTCATAGTCAGTAATGAGCTCAAGGTTTCAAGCCCCATGGATGAAAGTGCGATATACACTGGAGTAGTTACGTTTAGCTCATTCATACTATTTGGTTTGATTCCGCTCACTCCATTTGTCGTCATGGGTTCAGTAGATCCAAAAACAGTATTTCAGTTTTCAGCTTTTGGCGCACTCTGTGCGCTTATACTTCTCGGAATTTTAAAGTGGAAAATAGTCGGAACACATCCAATACGTTCAGTATCAGAAGTCGTGCTCGTTGGGACAATTGCAGCAGGAGTTGCGTTTGGAATTGGTTCACTTTTTAGTATATAAAATAGTGTTTGTACACAATGTTATGCATATGCCTATACATAGCATTGTACACATGATTATCCACATATTGGCTCAAAATATGATTATTTTGAGATTCTTTTTTAGTATTGACGTTCGAGTTAGAACATGAGACTGTGTATGTACCCTTTGAGTGTGGTAATTTTCTTCACATATTAGTACCGTAACAGGTACAAGAAGGCTCAAAGGGAATATTGCTCTACGTTGTATAAAGAAAAAACCGCCAAGCCGTTGGTGGTTTTTTCTGTATGATCTCAGATTAATTTGAACTTCAGATTATAATGTCTTTACATACATGTATATATCCTCAAGCGCTTTTACGGCGTCACCGACAGAGATGTTGTTTTGATGGTAGCGAATGTTGGTGCAGTCACCCGCAGCCCACACGCCAGAAACACTGGTACGCTGAGTCCATGGATCAATAATAATACGATTGTATGCATCGAGATCAAGCACTCCACGCACATACTCGGTGTTTGGAAGTAACCCAATTTCAACAAAGATACCTGTTGCAGGGATGGTATGTAGCGCTCCTTCCGCATCGCTGTACACAATGCCACTCACGAATGTGTCCCCGACGATCTCAACAGTCTTTGCGTGTAGGATACCGGTCATATGTGGCATCGCGAGAACCTTTTCTACCGTAACAGGATCAGCCTTAAACATGGTGCCGTCTTGGAGAAGGGTAACACTCTTTGTGTATGCGAGAAGCTGTGCAGCGGTTTCAAAGCCTGCATTTCCGCCTCCAACAACGACGACGTCTTGCCCACTAAACATAGGTCCGTCGCACGTTGCACAGTAGGTCAGACCTTTTTGATCATAGGTATCTGCGCCTTTTGCATTGAGTTTGCGTCGTGAAGATCCTGAAGCAACGAGCACTGTTTTTGATTCGTGCGTAGTTCCATCGCTGAGGGTCACGGTAAAGTTATCACCATTCTTTACGAGTCCTGTTGCGGTAACGCCCGCGGAAATGGTGACCAAGTCACCCGCATACGCCTTCAGATGTCCTTCAAGACTTTTTGCAAGATCAGTTCCCGATATAGCAACCGTTCCAATCCAATTATGAATCTCAGGGGAAACAGTACTTTGACCACCCCATTCCTTTGTGACAAAAAGTGTCTTCAAAAGTTTACGTGATGCGTACACACCTGCTGCAATTCCAGCTGGCCCTCCTCCAATAATAATGACATCATATAGTTCTTGACTCATGGTGATTATGAAATTTATGGTATGGGAGAAGCATACCATAACCGGGTAGACATGTATACCACCAGGGGGTATACTAGAGTTGTATGAAATTGATACAACATAGAATTCGGCGTGTACGAGGACAGATGCTAAGTCTTGAAAACGCCATGAGTACCGGACAAAGCTGTGACACTATTATTCCGCAACTACTTGCAGTAAAAGGGTCAGTTGATTCACTCGTACGTGCATACCTAGAGACAACTCTGCAAGAATGCACGAAGAGTAGCAACGTGGAAGCGATGCAAAAAGTTACTAAGTTTTTAATATCACGAACATGAGCACCTCACTACTTCACACATTACAATCAAAAGGATTTTTCACCTACGGCAAGATACTCCCCGGTCTCACCATCTATGGGAAGCCAGCGCCATACCCAGTGCTTAATGAACGTGCAGTGAGAGCTGGAGCAGGGATTATGTTTGTCATGGGGTTTTTCTCATTCATGCAGGCACTGTACAGTGGCGTGTACGAGTACCTCGCGTTCACCGTACTTTTCTTCTTTGTTGATTTCGTTATGAAAGTGATTATTGGGACGCGGTTCTCACCCATAAGCATAGTTGCAAACTGGGTGGTACGAAAGCAGACTCCAGAGTACATTGGTGCGATTCAAAAACGATTTGCATGGTCTATTGGACTTGTGCTTTCTGGTACGATGGTACTGCTCGTTTGGGTATTTGAAATTCGAGGACCAATCAATCTCAGCATATGTCTTCTTTGTCTTACGTTCATGTTTCTCGAGACAAGTTTTGGCATTTGTGTGGGATGCAAAATATACAACTTTCTTTTACATAAGGGAATTATCGCAACGCCAGAATACAAGCCAGCGTGCCCAGGCAATGCCTGTGCAATTGAGTAATAGGGAAGACGGTAACGTATAAAAAACGTATAAAACCCGGCGCACAAATGCGCCGGGTTTTATACGTTACAAACATTATCAATGCAGGAACCGGTCACGAGTTTGTAATTCACTTCGTTCATAACAACTCACTTCTTACAGAAACTGTTCAGGTTGCACCACAAGAGTATTTCTACCCCAGGGCATCTTCTCTTGCTTCGCAATTCACCTTAATTTTTCTAATTCGTAAACTCATAATAAAAATTGGTCATATGATATTTCAGGTATTATGAGTATCCTCGTTTTAAAATTCATTATGAATAGAATTTTAAGACAGACTCAGAAAATATAGTCGTT
>CAZDUC010000057.1:0-6291 GCA_964508585.1 uncultured Candidatus Saccharibacteria bacterium | reverse complement strand
CCTACTGGGTCGTTTACCATGATGATTTCTTAATACCTGGTATATGTCCTTCATGCGCTGCTTCACGGAAACAGATTCGACACATGTCAAAGTCTCGCATGTACCCACGCTTTCGACCACACTTGAAGCATCGGCGTACTATCTGGCTCTTGTACTTCGGCGTGCGTGTTGCACGCAACTTGACTGATTTTCTTGCCATTACATGAAATATGGAAGTACAAATGCTTGCGATATACCCCACTCTCTCTCACTCAGAGAATGTGAAGGCGTACAACAAACCATATGTACATCCATTTAAATTATAAATGTAACCTATATCTGCGAGTTGTCTCACTGCGAATCAGTGACTATCTCTCGCTTCACGCGGTACTCTCAAAACTCGCTTTCCGTCACTTCTCACCGCAGTGGAAGTTCGATCGGCGCGTCTGTGTTCCCTATCGGGAAAAACACGAGAGTATGCGAATATCGCTACGTAGAAAAATATACCAAAAATACCTTTAAAAGTCAAAGAATGTCGCCGTATGCGTATACACGTCTGCATCGCTATCCTTTTGTCTGATATGGTGCTCCTTCGCGCACCCTACGATAAACGCATCCGGGTGCCGTCCGCTGTATTTACGAGAATACCCCAATACTTTCAAATAGCGAATCTTTATGGACAAGAAATGTTTTCGCATTGGTGTACTCGGATTCAAATATTTTCAACCCCCGTGACGGTCGATCTTTATACTTACACTCAAAAGCATATAATTCATCATTTCTCTCTTCAAGGTAGTCTACTTCAATTTTATTATACGTTTTCCAAAAATATCTATTTGCCCCAATGTGGTGATTGCTTTGATACTTTATCCTCTCAAGTACAAATAAATTTTCAAACAGGCCTCCAATATCATCACGGTGCGCTACATCATTATGATTTTTTATTACACTATTTCGGATGCCAATATCAATAAAATACACTTTGAAGCCCTTTTTTATCTCATTCGACACATTGCGCGAAAATCCATACAACCTTGTAATGACAAACATTTTTTCAAGAAGATCCATGTACCGTTCAACCGTCTTTGCAGATGTACCAATTTCATTCGCAAGACTTTGCACAGAAATACATGAACCAATTCTGAAGGCAAGTACGGTAACAAGCCGATGGAGTATTTCTGGCTTTTTAATATGTTCGAAAGAAAATATATCTTTATACAAATAGCTATCTTGAATCATCTCGAGATTCCGCTGTGCCTCCTCATGACCTTTAGCAAAAACACCGGGGTACAGCCCGAAGCGCATGATGAAGTCTTCTTTTTTTCTATATTCTATGAGCGCATTATCAGAAATCTCCTCGATAGAGAGCGGGTAGAGGAAATATTCGTATACCCTCCCCGTTAATGGCTCCTTGATGTTGTTTGCGAGATCAAACGATGAGGAACCAGTTGCGATTATTTGTATATCGGGGTACGTATCAACAAATGTTTTGAGAATTACACCGATATCTTTTATACTCTGGGCTTCATCTATCACAATGAGTTTGGCATCACCAAAGACCGCCTTTAGGTGTTCTGGTTCCGGTCTTGAAATAAGATCTCTTGAGGAAGCTATATCAGCTTGTATATAAAGAGACTTCACTCCTGAATCGTTCAATATTTTTTTAGAGAGTGTGGTCTTTCCAACCTGTCGTGGTCCATAAATAATAACAATTTTTCCTTTAAATAGGCTTTCTTTTATGCTTTTTTCGATGGTTCTTTCATACATAGTATGGTAATTTAACCAAATTCTAGTACCAAAGTCAAGTTTTTAAGTCGTTTTTAATACCCAGTGGTTCAGATAGCCAAAACAAAATAAACCGGAGCACATTGCTCCGGTTTATTGTGTGTTTCTCATGTGAATACACTTCACTATTTCCTCTTTTTGACCACCACCTTCTTCGCTTTCTTCTCTTCTGATTTCTCTACCATGAGTGGGAATCCGATGTGGCGAAGGAGCGCTTCTGACTCCTTTTTAGATTTTGCCGTGGTGACAATCGTAATTGAAAATCCAAACGCATCTTTAATTTCCTCATCGGCAGTTTCTGGGAAAATAGTTTGATCTTTGATACCAAGAGTGTAATTTCCCATTTCATCAATCGAATCAACGCTCAATCCTCGAAAGTCGCGTGTCTGTGGAAGCGAGAGGTGGATGAGTTTATGCAAAAAATCATGCATTCGGGTACCACGCAAGGTAGCTTGGTAACCAATTATCTCACCGGCACGTAGTTTAAATGTCGCGATGGACTTCTTTGCAGGACGTCCAATCACCTTCTGTCCAGTGATTCGTGCAAGGTGATTTTGGATGAGCGCGAGCTTTTGCTTATCCTGAATCTTCCCCACCCCTGTGGAAACAACCACCTTTTCAATGCGGGGCGATTGCATCACATTGGCATACCCAAATTCTTCTTTGAGTGCTGGATATACGGTGTGTAATGTTTCTTTCATTGTTTTCATACGACCAAATAATTAATTTCGTTACCTGTGCTAAATCTTTGCACCACTCTGTCGTGCAATCCGAACTTTCTTTGCCTGCTCTCCCTCGCCCTCAGTGACATAGCCAATACGTACTGCTTTTCCTGTTTTTGCATCCTTGTATGCAACGTTTGACACTGAGATTGGCATTGGTTTCTCAACAATTTGTCCCTGAGAACCGCGTCGCTTTGACTTTTGATGCTTCTTTACGATACTCACCCCTTCGACAAGCACTTTCATATCCTTTGGGAAACTTCGGAGCACCGCTCCTTCCTTTCCTCGATCTTTGCCTGCAGTGACAACAACGATATCTCCTTTCTTAATTTTCATATATGTAAACTTACGAGAGTGCTTATACAACTTCAGGGGCAAGGGATACAATCTTTTGGTATCCAGCTTCACCTAATTCTCGAGGAATCGGACCAAACACACGGTTTGCCTTTGGTTCTTTCTTCTCCTTGTCGACCAACACGACCGCATTGTCATCAAAACTGACATACGAGCCGTCTTTTCTTCGGTATGGCTTCACCTGGCGTACCACCACGCCGTACACCACTTCTTTCTTCTTTACTGACTTTCGTGGAGTCGCTGTCTGGATTGAGAGTATGACGAGCTCACCAAGTTCTGCATAGTGCTTCTTTGAGCCACCAGGTATTTTAAAGACTCGTCCGAGCTTTCCTCCGGAGTTATCTGTTATTTTAACTATTGTTTGTGGTTGAATCATATGTGAATACTAGTACTCGATTAACCCTGTTTGAGCTCGAAACACTTTCGCTTTGAAAGTGGGCGTGTCTCTCTAATTTCGACCTTGTCTCCCTCTTTTGCAGTATTTCCCTTGTCATCCACCAAATACTTTTTCGTACGTCGCATGAACTTCTTGTACTTCGGATGCATAACGTAGCGCTCTACAGCAACCGTGATGGTATCCTGCATTTTTGTGGAAACGACGGTGCCACGAAGGACGCGCCCTCCGGCAAGTGTTGTCTCTGTTGTTGTGTGTTCTGTTACCATATGTTATGCGACTAGTTATGCGTTTTGTGTGCGAGCGCCAAGTTCGGTGAGTGCCTGAGCAATCTCTCGACGGATTGTGCGGATTGCGCGTGTATTGCGCATACCACTCCCCGTTACTCCAAACCTGAGCTTGCGGAGTTCCTCTCGCTGTTCATTAATAAATTTGACAAGATCTGCATCATTCTTCTTTTGTAATTCAGTCATATGCATACGTATTACGCGCGGGTTTCTTCTCGAGTAACGACCTTTGCTTTAAGAGGCAATTTTGCTGTTGCCTTTCTGAGTGCCTCTCGAGCTACCGTCTCTGCAACACCATCAATCTCAAAAAGAACGCGTCCTGGATGTACATCAAAGATAAAGTGGTCAGGATCTCCCTTTCCCTTACCCATACCTACCTCCGCAGGCTTCTTCGTAACTGGCTTGTCGGTAAAAATGCGAATCCAAATCTTACCGGTCTTACCAAGTGTTCGAGAAATAACACGCCGTGCAGCCTCAATCTGATTAGACTTCACACGCGACTGTGTCTGCGCCTTTAGGCCAAAAGAGCCAAAAGATACCTCAGTACCACGTGTATCTGGCGCATTAAGTCGGTCAGGATGCTTTCTGCCTGTTTGCCACTTTCGGTGCTTTACTTTTTTAGGAAATAACATACGTAAAAATGATTATGCTTGAGTACGAGGACGTCGTTCGCGCTGAGCGGTTCCTTTTTCCTCTGATTTCACTGCACGGTCTGCAAAAATATCACCACGGTATACCCATACCTTCACCCCAATGGCACCATAGGGAAGTATTGCAGTCTCGCGTGTGTAGTCAATGTCAGCACGAAGTGTCTGAAGTGGTACACGTCCACGCTTGATTTCCTCCTTTCTCGCCATTTCTGCACCACCAAGACGGCCTGAGGTGATGATACGAATACCTTTCACATCACGGTTTGCCATTACTTTCTCAGCGGTTTGCTTCATCACACGACGGAATGGCATACGCTTCTCAAGTCCCTCAACCACCATCTGCCCAACAATTGAAGCACTGGTCTCTGGTGAACGGAGCTCTTCGATATCAATCTTAATCTCAGGCATTTCAGCAAGCTTCAGTGTACGGAAGAGCATGTCGATTTCCTTTCGAAGTTTTGTTGCTCCTTCTCCGCTTCGGCCAATGATAAGTCCTGGGCGAGATGTGCCAATAATAATACGGAAAATCTTTTCATTGCGCTCAATCTCAACACCTGAAACATGCATGTTTCGCAACTTTTTCTTGAGATATGCACGAACAGCGCCGTCTGTACGAATGTACTCGCGGTACTTCTTTGGATCACCTGCAAACCATCTTGATTTCCAGTCACGGATGACTCCGAGGCGCTGTACGTATGGATGTGCGACGTGTGTCATGATACTAAATTACGAATTAAAAACTAAGAAGATTATTTTGTACCGAGCTCTACGGTAATGTGGCTGTTTCGCTTGTTGATACGAGCAGCTACTCCACGTGCACGAGGCATGGTTCGTTTGAGTACTGTTCCTTTATCTACGGCGACCGTTTTCACAATGAGGGTTGTAATATCAACTCCTTGTGACTTTGCATTTGCTTCTGCTGATTTAATCAACTTTGTAAATGGTGTCGCTGCTCGCTTATTGACAAACACGAGCGTGTCGATAGCCTTTTTTACAGTTTTACCACGAACGAGATCGGCGATGAGGCGGACCTTACGTGGAGATTGACGATAGTTTTTGAGTATTGCTTTCATATTTCAGACTATTTTTTAGCTGGTGATGCTTTTGCTGCCTTTGCTGCTGCAATTTCAGCTTCTTTCTTCTTAGTCTCAAGTTCCTTCTGCATCTTTCCTCCGTGACGAACGAATTTCTTTGTTGGAGAAAACTCACCGAGGCGATGTCCTACCATTTCCTCAGCAACAAGAACTTCTACGTGCGTTTTGCCGTTATGAACGCCAAACTTATATCCAACCATTTCTGGAGAAATAACTGACGCACGGTCCCACACTTTAATAACCCCCGCATCTGCTGGTAGATTTGCCTGAACTTTCTTCAGGATTTTTGCATTGATATATGGTCCTTTATATAGTGATCGTGACATAACTCAAAAAGCGCATAGGCGCATAAAAAGGTTACTCTGCCAAATGATTGGTGAGAACCTCGTGTAACAGCAGGTAACGGCCAGTGCTACATGAGGTGCCCACAAACGTTGCGTTGCAGTACCTGCCAGGTATTGCATACGCGGAGGTTTTGAACGAGGGCTATAATACTCGAATAGTGAAAATAAGTCAACAGCAACACAGTGCCCCGCGTACCTTTATCCCAATAGTATCCAATGCACCAAGATACATTTTCTAATTGTAGACAAAGAAAAAGCCCCGACCATAATCGGGACCTCTTAAAAGGAAGAGGGGTTTACCTTATTTTCTTCCCACGATGACGCAGTATCTCGTCTTCTTTGTCCTCATCAACAAACGCTGTCTCCGGAAGCAGAAATGTGCGACTGTCGTGTATTGAGCCCAAAATCAATCTATTTCGGTTTCTCCCTCGTCTCGGATACACCGTAACGATAATGTGCGAACATTTTTGATTATGATCAAATAAGGCTCTGATTTTTTGTTTTGGAAGATGGTAGTCCCTTCCGTTTCTTCCGTCACGAAAAATACAGTGTATTCTCGAGCGACCGTTCAAGCCACACAGATAGCGTTGTGACAACATCGAAAGTGGCTGTCTCTTTTCATCAAAGACCTCAACTTCCCATTTATGAAGGAACTCTGCATAAACTTCTCTAATTCTTCTCA
>CAZDUC010000056.1:489-6327 GCA_964508585.1 uncultured Candidatus Saccharibacteria bacterium | reverse complement strand
GAACCTCGATACTCAGGACCAAAACCTGATGTCCTACCATTAGACGATACCCCAAGAATATAACTATATTATAGTATAGGTTCGAATCCAAGGACTCGAAGCCTACTGCTTCAGTTCAGGTTGTATGATAGTTTACTTCGCTTCACTCGTAAACTATCAACTGACAAACGAGTGGACTGTATGAAAGTTCACTTTCATACAAGACACGAGTGCAGTCAGAAAGCTTTTGCTTACAACCTTTGAAACAGTATCCCATACTGTTTCAACCTCGATACTCAGGACGACCAATTTTTAAGGAGTCGAATAGACGACTATAAAAATGGAAGTACTCCTGTGGTGCAAAACCTGATGTCCTACTGTCGAGTGAGCGAAGGAATGGAAAAGTTTATTTTTCCATTCATGAGCGAACGCTGACAGGAAGCTCTGCTTACCATTAGACGATACCCCAATAATATAATAGTATCCCATACTATTTTAGTCTCAACATATTTAATTGTAGTTGTTTTGTTCGATTCCTTGGATTCGATGAATTTGTGTATGGTGTCCATTGCACTTGGACGAGTTCTATCATTACACAATTCGTTATACTTTGTCCAGCGTACTCACAAGACTACTTTTCACCAGTTTTTCCGTATCGTTTTTCAATATAGTTGATACGTTCCCTGACGGTAGAATCATTACTGATTGCAAGAGCTGTATAGAGTTCTCGAAGCAAATCATCACGGTGCTCGTTGGAGTAAAGTGTCTCCCCAAGCTCATCATCCGCAAAATTAATCGCGTCACTTACAACTTGCTCAACAATAGGTGACTCAAACTCCTTGTTTTTCATAGATTATCGGACTGGGTGATGACTCTTTACAGTGAGTCGAGCACTCCTACCCTTGTCGAGCTTTGGCAAAATAATCTCTAGAAGACCGTGTTTTTCTCTCGCTTCAGCTTCATCAATAACAATCTCTTCTGGAAGAACAATGGAACGTGAAAAGGTTCCCCAGAAAAGCTCACGGTGGTAGTAATCCTCATCGGGTGCTTCCTGGACTTCCTCGCGCTGGCCTTTTAAGGTTACCATGTCGCGAGTGATTGAAATGTTCAAATCCTCAGGACTTACACCGGCGACGAGCGCACGAATCACTACCGCGTCACGTGTTTGGTACATATCGATTGGAAGCTCTCCATCTTGGTCCTGATCGTCTACCTCTTGTTGCTGCCATGAGTCTTGATCAAGTGAATTGTCCTGAATTGAAGGATGACCAAAACCTTGGGTATCCCCAAAGCCATCATCTGAGGCGGTATCAATTTTGACTGATCCAGTAATACGTTCGAGGAAAGATGGTTTTTTCATAATATGCGTCTATGTGCTTTTTCTAGTAATTTTACCTTTTCAAAGATTAAGAAGAGGACAATGACACCCATCCATACGAACATAAACACGCCGAGGATTGTTGCTCCACTCGCTCCCATTATAAAGAAGTTGAACAAGGCATGCAATATGATTGCAATGAACAAACCAAAGGTAGCAACGGCAATTTTAATTGAACTTCGCTTGTAGTACACAAGTGCCATGGAAATACCGACCGTAGCTGATGCAAGTACGTGGAGAAGGGTAGCGCCCAAAAATCGAAAGTTTCCCGTAACAAAAGAATCAACATACTCTCCTGCAAGAAGTGGGTTGTATATAAAGAGTGTATTTTCAAGTGCGGAAAAACCGAGGGCAATGGTGATCATGTAGATAATGGCATCAATGGGCTCGTCAACAGCCCTATTCCAGAGCACAACAATAAGTGCAGCAGAGTACTTAAGAATTTCCTCAATCATTACCCACACAAAAACGAGGTTGTCGCCCCTGAAACGTTCCATGGCAAATTCCTGAAGCGGAAGGACGAGAGGGACGATAAGCATTCCTGAAATGAAGGCAGTTGCAATGAGGGCTTTTGGCTCGGGATGTGCTCTATCTTCACGGAGCCAGAACCAAAGCCAAAACAGTGCAGGGATGAGTCCTGCAAGAAAGGCGATTGAAAAGTTAGTTGCCGAAAATGACATGACGGTGCGTACGTAGAGTATTGTAGCACTATAGAGTGAAAATCCCGTACCCTTTGGACGCGGGGTTGTTCACAAACACAGAGTTTGTCTCAAAGCACTGTACAACCATGGGCGTATGTTCAAAAAGCTCGCAGACGAGGCGCGCATGTGAGGAAATACGAGATGTATTCAATATACGATGAGTGTTTCAAAACGTAGTGCAATGACGTATGGGATTTTTAGCATGCTCTATGGAGTATGGATTGGCCACGTTGCGACCATGAGGAGCGCACGTTCATCCCTGAGTATATTTTTTGGCAGATGTTGCCAGATGGTTTCTGTGACAAAAGGCATGAAGGGGTGCAGGAGTTTAAGTGAGGTGACGAGACACTCTCTGAGTACATACTGCCTCGCGTACTTCGCCTGCGCATTGTCGCCTCCAAGTATCGGTTTTGATTCCTCGAGGATTTTGTCAGCAAGTTCGTGCCATACGAAATGATAGATTTCTTCTGACGCAAGGTACAATTTACTCGTCTCCATCATTGTAGTGACTGTCGCGGTTATCGTATTGAGATTGGTCAAGATGGCTTGATCAGCTTCAGAGAGTGCCTCTGGGCGTGTGAGCTCTGTATCACCAATTTCAGTGAGTACAAACCGTGCAATATTCCATATTTTATTTGCAAATTTTTTGTAGGCATTCACCTTGTCTGGGTCGAGATTCATGTCTGTGCCTGGTGCATTGTTGACCAGAAGCCCCATGCGAAGCGCGTCAGTGCCGTATTTTGATTGCACTTCATTTGGCGCAATAACATTTCCCTTACTTTTACTCATTTTCTTACCGTATTTATCACGGACCATTCCATGAAGGTACACTTTTTTGAATGGTACGCTACCCGTGCGATACAGTCCAAGCATAATCATGCGAGAAACCCAAAAGAAGATAATATCTTTTCCTGTTTCCATAACAGAGGTCGGATAGAACTTTTTAAAATCAGTACTCTCTGGGTATCCAGTTGTAGCAAGTGGCCATTGCCCACTACTAAACCATGTATCAAAGGTATCTGGGTCTTGCATTACCGCACTGTTACATTTCGAACATGTATTGATTTCATTATCTATATCAACCATACCATGTCCACAGGAGACACAGACTTTTGCAGGAATAGGAATACCCCAGACAATTTGCCTGGAAATATTCCAATCTTCTATTTTTTCCATCCAGTCACGGAATACACGCTCATCACGCTCGGTGATAAATGATAGAGCCCCAGTATCAACTGCCGACACTGCTTTTTTAGCAAGTGGCTTCATCTTTACAAACCATTGCTCTCGTATTTGCGGTTCGATTTCACGTTCACACTTGTAGCAACAGGGGACTGCGTGCGTGTACTCCGTATCAATTTTTACCAGAAGACCTTTTGCGTCTAACTTTTGAACAATTTTTTCACGAGCTTCGATGATGCTCATTCCAGCAAATTCGTTTGCAATAGGGAGAAGTTTTCCTCTCCAATCAATAATCTGTTCATAGTCGAGGTTGTGACGTTTTGCAATCTCGAAGTCAATTCCTGAGTGCCATGGGGTAATGGTCATCACACCAGATCCCATTTCTGGATCACCGGCTTCATCCTTGATTACTGTTGCGGTGATGGGGCCATTGATCCACTCAAGTTCAATTTTTTGACCATGAGTGAAGTCTTTGTACCGAATATCATCAGGGTGCATCACCACGTATTTGTCACCAAATTTTGTCTCTGGACGTGCGGTTCCGATGACAAATGGGCCATACTGGAAGTAGTAGAATTTGTCTGGACGTTCGATGTGGTTTGTTTCAAGGTTAGAGAGAGATGTTTGGTGTTTTGGACACCAGTTTACAATACGTGCACCTCGGTAGAGAAGTCCATCATCCGCAAGTTGCTTGAATGTATCATAGACAATATGGATAACTCGGTCATCGAGGGTGAAAAGTGAGCGTGACCAATCACAGGATGCACCGAGTTGGCGTATCTGACTTTCCATGAATGATTTGTTCCTGAGTGTGAAGTCGAGAATTTCAGCATAAAGTGCTTTCGGATCCATCCCAAAGCGTGAACGTCCCTCTTTTTCAAGTTTTTTTTCGTAAACGACCTGTGTTTCAAATCCTGCATGATCAGCACCAGGAATCCAGAGCGTTTTTTTCCCACGCATTCGCTCGAAGCGAATCATTGTGTCCTCAATGGTAAAGACGAGGCCATGGCCCGCATGGAGCGAGCCATTTGCATTTGGTGGTGGCATCACAATGGTAAATGATTCTGCATCAGGGTTGGTCATACCATTTTCGACACATACATCAGGGTTAAAATATCCTGATTGTTCCCACATATCGTAAATCGTCTTTTCGTGCTCTTCTGCAGAAAATGGCTTGAGAAAAATTTCGGGTATTTCTGGGGTGGGTACGTCTCGCGCACCAGTGGTTGCATCGTTCATAATTATGCGATAGTAGCATGAAAAACGTGCATCATAAAGTGAATGGAGATAACAAAAGGCCAGCGATGAGCTGGCCTTGAAACGAAATTTTTTCTCAGTACATGTAATTGGATTTTTCCCCAGGAGGATCAAATCCGTTTTTTTGTAGTTTTTGACGATTTGCATCGTTGTGACTGAGTGGACTGAGTACCCTCCATGCATTCTCAAATCTTTGACCACATTCGTCGGGTAGGAACTCACCACTGATGAAGAAGATATCCTCAAACTCCTGTTTCACTCCAGGAAATAAAGCCGGGGGTTCGATATACAGAGTGACCCCAAAATTGAATCCAAACTGTGCTGTTGTGGGTACCACAATGAAGTGTGGAGCAACTTCACAGAAGTACTCAAATTCCTCTAATCTCAGTTTTCTTTTCAAAATTCTCGAACTGAAGTGGAACGTGCCACCTGACATGTTTGGTGTGAATACATAGTTGACCATTCTTGTCACTTCGTCCCAAAGGCTCTTCAGCCTTTCAATCTCCAACTTGAGTGTATCTGAAGGTGAGACAATACATTGTCCCATGATTTTTCTCCAAAGAACGATAAGAATTGAAGAGTATCACAACCGATGTTAAAAATACAGAGGGAGTAAGCCCCGTATATTTAGGAAGCAATCGATAGATTGCCGTCGGCTTTGATGTTGTCCTCTGCTTCGTACATGTGTGCGGATGCAATTCTTGAGTGACCAGCAAGTGCAATCATAATACTGTTGTCAGTTGAGAGATTTCGAGGAGGGAAGTAGACGGCGAGTTCGGGGTACTCATTCGCAAAAAAGGTCGTGAAGGATTCTCGGATGTAGGTGTTTGCGGATACTCCACCACCGACGATGAGTGTGTGGATCTGGTGTGTATCTATCGCGCGTTGTGCTTTTTTGAGGAGGACTGCAGTGACGGCGTCTTCAAAGTCGCGGGCAATAGCATCAATATCATCAGTACTGAGTTTTTTTTCTTCAATAGCGTATCGCACTGCAGTTTTGAGTCCAGAGAATGAAAATTCAAAGTTAGGTGTGTCTATCATGGGGCGGGGAAGTGTGGCGAATGCGGGAAGGTTTTCCCTGCGCGCCCTCTCTGCGCGCACCCCTATCTCCGGTCCTCCAGGGTACGGAAGTCCAAGCATCCGAGCGACCTTATCAAATGCTTCTCCAACAGCGTCGTCTCGTGTCTCACCAATTTTTTCAAAATGAAGCCAATCCTTCATGACCACAAGCTCAGTGTGCCCTCCCGAAATGAGGAGCGCGAGCGCAGGAAAAGAAATTGGTGGTATGACATCAGTGGTGAAAATTGAAGAGAGTATGTGTCCCTCCATGTGGTTGATAGG
>CAZDUC010000056.1:0-479 GCA_964508585.1 uncultured Candidatus Saccharibacteria bacterium | reverse complement strand
GGACAAGAGGCACTTTCCATGTGTAGGAGAGTGCTCGCGCAAAGTTGATTCCTACCCAGAGTGCTGGCTCAAGGCCAGGGCCACTCGTCACCGCGATGAGGTCGATGCGTGGTATCTCATAGTCGCTCAAAAAATTTGTAAACGCATCCCCAAGTCCCGGCTCGCGGTAGAGGATTGTCTGAAGCGTTTCGGTGTCAGCTTGAGGAAGGGTATGGGCGTGCACTCGAAGAAGCTTTGCTTCTTCGAGTGCACGCGTAAGCATTGGAACTAATGTTTTCGCATGTTCACGTTTTGCAATTGCAGGGAAGACACCTCCATACTCTCGGTGAATATCCACTTGCGAAAAAAGTGCGTTGCCGAGTATGGTGTATGTCGCATTCGGGAAGTCACCTATTGCTTCTACAATGCTCACCGCGGTTTCGTCACACGAGGTTTCGATGCTGAGGATTATCATAGAATCACTATACAAAAAGATTACT
>CAZDUC010000055.1:0-6438 GCA_964508585.1 uncultured Candidatus Saccharibacteria bacterium | reverse complement strand
TGCTCACGCGGACCGAGCTGAGCTATGGGCGGATGTATTCAGTGCGGACCTTCTCCTTAATAAGGGTGAGTAGTGTGGGACACTGCTCACGCGGACCGAGCTGAGCTATGGGCGGAAAAGTGCGGGGCACTTTTCCGGACCTTCAGAGGTATTTTTGACCGGAGGGAAAAAATATCCTGAAGGTGTACAGCGCCTGTAAGGCGGAAAAGTGCGGGGCACTTTTCCGAAACTTGCCTGATATTTTCTGAGGCGTTTAGCCGAAAGTAAAATATCGACAAGGTGTACTCCGACTGTAAGTCGGGAAAGTAAAATGCGCATCTCAGCGCAGAAAAACTATACCACATACACATTTCTTGTCACGTTTTTAAATTGGGAGATCAATTGCGAATGCTCCCGCACCCGTAATGAAGAGTGAAAGGGAAATTATTCCCATGAGTACAAAGACAATTCTTGGTGGAATGAGTCGGTGACTAAATCGCTTGTGCATAATGATGAATTTAAGAGAGAGGAGCATGGTGAGGAGCGCTGCCAACTGTGTGAAAAATCCGAGCATGAGCATACTCCCAAGAATAATTTCAATAATGCCAAGGTACCATACAAAGAACGAACCAAAAGGAAATAGTCGAAGTGAAAATATCTCTTTGAGAGCATGACGATGTTGAATGTGGATGCACCCAAAACGAATAAGAATGATACCAAGGCACATGCGGAGCATTAGGTATGCAAGAGGTGCCATAAATTGGATTGCAAAAAGATTGAGCATGGGAATGTGGTTTCTTTTAGTGTATCATCCTTTGATTCATGGAAACATTTGTCATTTTGCACAATATCAGAAGTGCCCATAATGTTGGCTCAGTGTTTCGAAGTGCCGATGGTGCAGGCGTGTCCAAGATATTTTTGAGTGGATACACGCCCACGCCTCTCGATCGGTTTGGGAGAGAGCGCGATGAACTTCGAAAGACGTCACTTGGTGCGACGCATACCGTACCCTATGAGGTGGTAGATGATATACACACACTACTTCAGACACTTACAAAACAAGGGGTGCACATTGTTGCCGTAGAGCAAACACCGCAAGCGATTGCCTACAAGACATTCGCACCAACAACTGACGTTGCGTATATTTTTGGAAATGAGGTGACGGGGATTGAGTCAGACATACTTGAGTGCGTCGATACCCATATTCAAATTCCAATGAGTGGTACGAAGGAGTCACTCAATGTATCAGTGTGTGCTGGAGTTGTACTTTTTCACTACCGCATAGGTGCATGATTGTGAAGTTACTTCTTGCGCTCCATAGATGCATTGGGTGTATCATAGTGAGAGATATTATTCATGAGTAGATGTACCATATGGAATTTCTTAAAAAATTTAATGTAACAGGAGTGCAGGTCTTAAAAATTATTGGAATTATTGTCGGTGCGCTTGTCATTCTCACCATACTTATACCCCTTCTCTCCAGCGCTCCTTACCAAGGCATGGGAGGTGTGGGTCTGCAAAATCCATCTATGCCAGAGTATGGAGGAGAAAAAATGATGTACGATACTGCCTCTACACTCTCAACACGGAATGTCGCTGAGGCGCCTCAATCTTCAATGCAGAACGGGTACTCAAGCGGAGATGCGAGTGAGTCTTTTGAGGTAAAAGAGTTTAGCGCACAGTATGAAACGAGAAATCTCGAAAGAGATTGTGAATCAATACGAACCCTCAAGACGAGAGAAGATGTGGTGTTTGAAAATGCACGAGAGTATGACCGAGGATGTTTCTTTACGTTCAAGGTAGAGAAAAAGAGTGTTCCAGAAATTCTCGGTATTCTGAGAGGGCTCAATCCAAAAGAACTGTCTGAACAGAGTTACACGATTAAGCGCGAAGTAGATGACTACACAAGTGCAATTCAGATACTCGAACAGAAACTCGCGACACTAGACGCGACGCTTTTAGAAGCGACTAACTCGTATACGGACATTACGGGACTTGCAACCAAAACAGGAGATGTGGAGAGTCTTGCAAAAATTATTGAAAGTAAACTCACCATTATCGAACGATTGACCATTGCTCGAATTGATACCAGTAATCAGCTCGAACAAATGAATCGAACAAAGACTGAGGCACTTGATCGACTGACGTACACATACTTCTCAGTCTCGATGGTTGAAAACCAATACGTAGACGCAGAGACGATTCGAGATTCTTGGAAGCTTCGAGTACAGCAGTCTGTAATCACCATGAATATGCTACTCCAAGATTTGAGCATTGGACTAGTGACACTTTTGTTTACCATCATTAAATTTGCACTTTACTTCGGGATCATTCTCTTTGTCATACGGTTTGGATGGCTGGTTGCGAAGCGGGTGTGGAAGAGTGAGTAGGGAAGTGTTGAGGAATAACAAACCCCGCGAGGCCTTTGGCCTCGCGGGGTTTGTTATTGATATTCTCAGAGGTGTCCAGGCTCTTCTTTTGTTGTTTTGAAAGACAGCACCTGGGCGATGATTACACCACATCTCCAAAGAGTGTTCGCATCTCTTGCTGAACCACCTTTGCATCACTCCATGGCGTTTTTGTGTTGTGTGGCCCCATGATGTATGGGTCTGAGCCTTTTCCAGAGATTATGACCACGCTTCCATGTGGCGCCTCTTCAAGTGCGGTATGAATTGCTTTTCGTCTGTCCATAATGATTGAAACCTTTGATTCATTTTCGATTCCGCGCGCCATGTCATCGACAATCTTCTTTGGATCTTCATCATACGGATCCTCATTGGTGAGGATGACCCGGTCACAGTACTCGCCGGCAATGCGTCCCATCTCAGGTCTTTTCCATGTATCTCTCCCCCCACCAGTGTTGCCGAGGACGCATACCTTTTTTTCTTTTGGAAATGCTTGGTAGAGTTTTTCGAGTGAGTCGGGTGTGTGCGCATAGTCAACAATAGCGGTGATTTTCCTCGAGGCGCCTTTCGGTGATTTGAACCGTTCGACACGTCCTTTGATTGGGGTGAGTTTTGCAAGAGCGTCTTGAATGGTTTTTATGGGAACACCAAACGCTCGTGTGCAGGTGATTGCTGAAAGAACGTTGTATACATTAAAGAGACCCAAGAGAGGAGTGCGAAATGTTGAACCCTGCATCACCAGGCTGATATCATCTTTGTTTAACGTATAGAGTTCAAGGTCTGAGAGACCGTAGGGAAGTGGGTGCTCGATAAGTGCAGAAAGGAAACGGACACCCTGATCATCATCACGATTTGCGATCATGTACCGAGGACGTTTTTGTGAGTGTTCAAGTGCGCGAGCGAGCTCTAGTTTTGCCGATATGTATTTCTCGTATGAGCCGTGTGCCTCGATATGCTCTGGCGAGATGTTGGTGAATACGAGCGCATCGAGGTGAATAAATTTATGACGAGAGAGGAGTACTCCCTGTGAGGTCATCTCAAGAATAGCAATGTCGCACCCCGCGTTGACGGAGTCACGAAGAAAGCGTTGTATAAAGAAACGTCCTGGCATTGTCATTTTGTATAGATTGCGTTCACTTTTTTCACCAATCTTAAAGCGGATAGTACCCGCAACCGCAGTACGTCTTCCGTCTGCCTCAAAGATGGCATTCAGGAGCTCCACGACAGATGACTTACCCTTCGTACCAGTGACACCAATAACGGTTATTTCCTTCGAAGGGAAGCGGTAATAGAGTGCACCGAAGAGTGAGAGAGCATAATGGTAGAGTGGCTGAAAGAGTCGAAATATCTTTCGAGGAATGAGGTTTTTTATGTGGTAGAGAATGGTGTCCATATGGCAAAAAAATAGAAAATACTCCCCTAGTATACCGTCTTTATCTGCAGTATCCAAAAATAGCTTCAGATAGCAACTTGTATCACAATACGCTTATTTTGGGATGTGTTGCCAACCACATAGGCCTTTATCACAAAAAACGCAAGTCAACTGGCGTTTTTAGTACTAAAAACGCCAGTTGACTTGCGTTTTTTAATATGGTAACATATGCACATGCTTCTCGAGCGTAAAATACATAAAGATATAAAACAAAACCTTTTTAAAAACAAAGCACTTATTTTATATGGCCCACGACAAGTTGGAAAAACAACACTCATAAAGACTATCCAAAAAGAATACCCGAATTCATTGTATTTAAATTGTGATGAGCCAGATATCCGTGAGAGACTTACAAATACAACAACAACAAATCTCATACTGCTGTTTGAGGGTAAAAAATTAATTCTCATAGACGAAGCTCAACGAGTTGAAAATGTCGGACTTACTCTTAAACTAATTGTTGACGAACTCAGAGATGTGCAGGTGATTGCTACAGGATCATCATCATTCGATCTTTCTAGTAAAATAAGAGAGCCTCTTACAGGCAGAAAGATTGAGTACATGCTTTTTCCTCCACTCGTACAGGAATTGAGTGGTGCATATTCAGATATTGAGCTCAAAAGACTGTTAGATGATATGCTGGTGTTTGGTAATTACCCAGCCATACGTTTCTCAAAAGAAGTGGAAAGAAGAGAACAGGATCTGTACGATCTCGCAACATCGTATGTATATAAGGACATTCTTCAAATTGAGCGGATTAAATATCCAGAACGTTTAGAAAAACTTCTTCGCGCGCTTGCTTACCAAGTGGGAAATGAAGTTTCATATGCTGAGCTAGCGACTATCTGCAGTCTCTCCCGAGGAACGGTTGAGGAATATATTCGTATACTCGAACAAGCGTATATCATCTTTAAATTAGAACCGTACGCCACAAATAAAAGAAATACACTTAAGAAAATGAGGAAGATTTATTTCTACGATACTGGCATTCGGAACGCGTTTGTGAGGGATTTTAGATCATTTGCGTTTCGTAATGATACGGGCGCACTCTTTGAAAACTTCTTTATTTCAGAAAAAATAAAGAAGAATGCGACTAACAAATCATTCGCGCAGCACTATTTTTGGCGTTCATACAGTGGAGAAGAAATTGATTATCTTGAAGAAGATGTGAGCGGAATGAGAGGATTTGAGTGTAAGGTAAAATACAGTGGGTCGACCATTACAAAATCAAAAAATGCGCCACTAGAGAAGTGTAGTGTTGTTACAAAAGAAACAATCACTCAGATTCTTAATGATTAATTGGAATATTTACCGTACGTACTTAAGTGCATGCTTAATACGTGCGTTGGTGTCGGTAATATCAGCGGGGATTTTTTGTACTGCCTCTAAGGCGTCACGTTGTGAGTAGCCAAGAGAAATAAGTGCCTCTATTACATCCCCATCATCAGTATGGGCGGTGGTACCAGGGAGGTATGCATCATCACCAAACACATCCTTGAGCCCTGCTACGATTTTTTCTGCACTCTTTTTTCCAACTCCAGACATCTTCGAGAGGTAGACTGGATCATTTGTGTGAATCGCGTGTGCGAGTACTTCTAGGCTCGCTTGTGAAAGTATCTGAAGAGCCGTCTTTGGTCCAATTTTGGGAAGCTTGATAAGCTCATTAAACATTCGAAGTTCGTCACGAGTGCCAAATCCGTAGAGGTCGAGCGCATTTTCGCGGACAGCGAGGTGGGTGTAGAGTGTGATGTGTGACCCAGGTGTGATGCTTGTGGTGCTCGAAACCGCGACACGGTATCCAATTCCCGCAACATCGAGCACCACCGAGAGTGGGTCTACCTCAACAATTTCTCCCTGTAGTCGAGCAATCATGGTTCTATGCTACCCTGTATTCCAGAGAGATACAATGGATGAAATTTTTGGTACCTGCATATGCCATGGAAAGGCTGGTGTGTGAAGCACTGTGAAGCGGAACTATAAGAAGTGGGTGTCTGTAGGGGATTGGCACAGCCCATTGCCATTTCACCCAACACACGGTATAGTATCGACCACATATGGCAATCACACGTAACGCAAAAAAAGCACACCGCGTCTCATTGAAGAAACGCGTCTATAACGTGCGCAGAAAGGTAACCCTGCATGATGAGGTAAAAGCATTCAGAACAACGGTTACCAAAGGCACCACCACCGAAGCAGAAGCATTACTCCCGACCGTATTTAAAGCAATTGATAAAGCAGCGAAGCGAGGAGTAATTAGCACAAACACCGCAGACCGTAAGAAGTCACGTCTCGTGAAGAGTATGCGAAGGGTGTCGGTAGAGAAGTAGGTTCTCTCTGCATCACAAACCCCCGCGCGCCTAAAGGCGCGCGGGGGTTTGTGTATGAATACGTTAGTAAGCCTAAGTAACCATCTTTTGCTTCAATAATTTTGTGCGGGATGCGAGTCTCGAATCTCCTACGGAGACTGTATACTTTTCACTACAGGAGTACCTCGATTTTCTAAAGGAAAATCTAGTCGCGCAGCAATTACTCAAAGTTTTGAGAAAGTGCACTGCACTTCCTCACCTGTCTATTGCTTGTTTTGAAATATATGTGCGGCTACTGTCCCTCAGGTGGAATCGG
>CAZDUC010000054.1:0-6593 GCA_964508585.1 uncultured Candidatus Saccharibacteria bacterium | reverse complement strand
TTTCTTTTTCATGACAATGATTATCTCACTGTCCTACTTCAAAGGTAGTTGGAAGAACAAGGAGGGGTAGTCATGCTCACACAGTACAAGTTCCTCCTTGATCCGTATCAAGGAGGGAGTTCGTTAGTCACAAATATCCAACATATCCTCAGTACTCATCAATCGAGGGACGCCTTCATTAAACTCATTCGCAATTACTTCCTGCAAGGAAGTTATGGGTACAAACTTATCATGCAGGCGTATGATGAAACCTTGAGGGATTTCGCAAGCAAACAACGAGATGCAGGCTCTGCATTCTTTGGACATCCAGAAGCGGTTGCAATCATATTAATTGTATATATGCGAGTGAGAGATCCAAATATAGTAGTGGCAGCAATTCTTCACGACAATATGGAAGATCTGAGTCATCTGGGTTGGACATATGAGCGAGTGTCGCGTACGTATAATGACATAATTGCCAAGATTGTCTTGTGGATGACAAAGGCGAAAGTGAGTGAGTATGGTGGTGACAAAGTAAGACGAGATAGTGCCTATCACGAATGTCTGTTTTACGCATCAAAAGATGTGGTATTGGTCAAGTTGATTGATCGTTTCCACAACACATTCACACTCGACTATTGCCCTTTAGAAAAACAAGGGAGAAAACTCGAAGAAAACAGAAAAGTGTATCTTACATTGGCATACATGCATAACATACTTTATCGAGAGCTTCTTGAAATCACCATACTACAAGAAATAAAGTTACGAAGTAAACTTTCCTCTTCTACATAACCGGCCTCCCAGGCCGGCTTTTTTTATACACGTTCTAACGGTATACTCAGTATATGCAATTTCACATAAGCACAGATAAAACTCCTGCGGGAGACCAACCCAAAGCGATTGAGAAACTGGTTCTTGGCGTACGCTCCGGCATGAAACACCAGACGCTTTTAGGGGTGACTGGCTCTGGCAAGACATTTACCATTGCAAATGTCATCCAGCAGATTCAGAAACCGACACTCGTCATTGCACACAACAAAACCCTTGCAGCACAACTTGCACAGGAGTATCGAGATTTTTTCCCGAACAATGCCGTTCACTATTTTGTCTCCTACTACGATTACTACCAACCTGAGGCGTACATGCCAACATCCGATACCTACATAGAGAAGGAGGCAATGATCAACGAGGAGATCGATCGACTGAGGCATGCCTCCACCCAAGCCCTCCTCACCAGGCGTGATGTCATCATTGTTGCCTCTGTTTCGTGTATCTACGGCCTCGGTTCACCGATTGAGTATGAAAAAGTGCACAAAAAAATTGAAATTGGCACACCAATTACTCGTGCCGAGATGATGCGTCAGCTTGTTTCTATGTACTTTGAGCGTACGACGGCAGACCTTAATCCAGCTCAGTTTCGAGCAGTGGGGAATACCGTCGAGGTCATGCCTACCAATGAGCGGGTCATCTACCGACTCTCGTTCACCAACGATGTCATTCAGGCAATCACCAAAATTGATGCAATATCACGTACGATTATTGAAGAGTGTGCAGTATTCTTTTTATTCCCCGCAAAGCATTTTGTGACTCCTGAAGATGAACGCAAACGAGCCATAGCAGATATCTCGGAGGAACTCAAGGGACAACTTGCACTCTTTAAAAAGCAAGAAAAACTCCTCGAAGCACAACGACTCTCTCGACGAACCGACCACGATCTCGCACTCATTCGTGAAGTCGGATACTGTAATGGCATCGAAAATTACTCACGACACTTTGACGGGAGAAAAGCAGGCGAAGCACCGTACACACTGCTTTCATATTTTCCACACACAAAAGAAGGAAAGCCGGACTTTCTCACGGTCATTGATGAATCACACGTGACGATTCCACAGCTCGGAGGGATGTTTGCGGGTGATCGGTCTCGAAAACTAACCCTGGTTGAACACGGGTTTCGCTTGCCGAGTGCTATCGACAATCGACCACTCAACTTTGAAGAGTTTGAAGAACGTGTTGGTCAACGTATCTACACCTCTGCGACACCGGGACCGTACGAATTCAATCAGCTAGAAGACCGTGGTCACATCGTTGAGCAGGTAATTCGACCAACTGGTCTTGTTGACCCAATCATTGACCTTTTTCCAGTAACGGAGAAAGGTGACTATGAGGGACAGATTAAGCATTTTATTGAAGAAGCAGTCAAAACAATCGCATCGGGAGCACGGGTGCTCGTCACGACACTCACGAAGCAGATGGCCGAGGATCTTTCTGACTTTCTCACCGAACGTGGTGTTCATTCGAAGTACCTCCACAGTGACATCAAAACAATGGAACGAATCGAGATTCTCACTGACTTTCGTAAAGGTACATTTGACTGTCTCGTGGGAGTGAACCTTCTTCGTGAAGGTCTCGATCTTCCTGAGGTGGAGCTTGTTGCAATTCTTGATGCCGATAAGGAGGGATTCTTGAGGTCAGAGACAGCGCTCGTACAGACCATCGGGAGAGCGGCTCGCAACGTGAACGGGCGTGTACTCCTTTACGCTGATGAGATGACAAAATCCCTCACAAAAGCGATTGATGAAACGAATCGTCGCCGTGATCTTCAGCTCGCATACAATGCAACGCATGGCATTACCCCAACAACAATTGCAAAAGAAATTAAGGATATCACTGCTGAAATGCGAACGGAACATGGGAAAGCGGTGGTCACACTTCTTGCGATTGATGCAGAACTCTATAAGAAAAATCCACGTGGTGTACTAAAGGAGAAAAAACTGCACATGGATGAGGCAGTGAAAGCACTCGACTTTGAGACCGCAGCAATCCTAAGGGATGAGATTCGAGCACTTGAAAAGATTAAAAAGTAACACACGACACGATATCCACAGCCTGTCAGTATTGCTCTTCGTATGCAGGTGTTGACAGTGCATAGTGAGAAAATATTCAATACACGATATACTAAAGACAAATATGGCTCCGCGTATATCACGGTCTCTGAGTCTCAGTAAAACCATTCTTGAGAAGGATGCAGTCTTAGGAGTTTCTAAAAAGGAAAAAAAGGCTCGTACGTTGACTACGTCTACAAAAACTTCAAAACAACCAACAAAGGCGGGGACAAAACAATCATCTGTTGCGTCTGTTACGCGTGTCTCATCATCAACGAGTTCTCGGCCCACAAAGTCCACAAAAATACCTCTCAAGAAAACAAGTGGTCCAACGCAACACACGATTGCAATAGCAGATAGGCGTGTTGTACAGAAAAAGACACCTACTAACGTTAAGAAACAAAACCCATTACGCACAGTCTCTAAGACTGTGCTTCCAAAACCGGCCATTCTTTCACCATTCAGATTTCCGATGATTCAAAACACTCGTGGTTTGAGTCTTGTTGCGTATGCGGTGGGTATTGTGTTTGTTCTTCTTGGTACCGTGTCGTCTTTTTTTCATATTCCGTATATACAGCACGCTCTCATAGGAGAACGTAACACGGCGACGATCAACAACGCATCGCATAGTTCAGATACATCAATCTCATCAACCAACACAGAACCTCGTATTGTCCTCCAGGGTGATTCACCACTTTCTGGTATCATCCCACTTACGATCACCGTTCCTGGTGCAGAAAGTATCGAACTCATTGTACTGAATAAGACTAACGGACTGCTTATTCCGCTCGGTAAGGCTACAAAAGTTGACGAAAGTACCTGGAACTATGCGTGGGACACGTTACGTTTCGACGATGCTGAGTATCAGATTAAGATTATTGTATTCACCACAGCAACATCCTATGCATACACTGATGTAAAGTCATATGTGGTTTCGAACACATTGAGTGCCGTAATTGATACCAGTGAACTTACTCAATCGGGGACATCTACACCTACTGTTGATGCAAGTAGTACTCCAGACGTAGCACGTCGCACATCAGCAGTATCAGTGGTAGCTGAGACAAATGAGTATGATCCAACCGTTGTTTTTAGGATATATGTTGAGAATGCATCAAAAGCAACAATGCTCGCACGTAATCAAGACACTGATATTTTATACTATCTCGGAAAAGCGAGTTTAATCAAGGAAGGAGAATGGAATCTTGCCTGGGATCCAATCAATATTCCAGATGGTCCCTATGTCATGTACCCATCAGCAACAGTAGAGGGTAAAACAATGGAAGGGAATAAAGTAAAGATTATTATTTCAAATGACCCTGCTATTCCATTACCCATATCACCCGTAGCATCAAGTACTCAAACTACTCCGACAATTTCGATGAGTCTCCTAACCCCATCTCCACTTTCTAAGTTTGCAACCATATCAATCACCACTTCACCCGTTGAGTGGGTTGAGGTGTATGCAAATCGGAAAAACACGCTCACCTCACACTTCCTCGGTCTTGCAACTCGTCGTTCAGACACAGACTGGCTTTTCACCTGGGACACCACTCAGAGTCCAAACGGAGAGTACACCCTCTACACTCGAGTAAAAAGTGCCCATGGCTTTACTGAAGGTGCACGTCAGACAGCTAGTGTATTAAATGAGACAGCGATAAAGCTCTTAGAAACTCAAGAGTCACGAATAGATTCAATACACGAAGTCACCACAACACTCACACAAGAGACTAGTGACATACAAGAAGCTGAAACAGCTAAAAATGCTGAATCCAAAAAAAGAGTATACGTACAGTCTGTACATGATTTCACTACTTCACTTACGCTAACCGACGAGGAGCAGGATTTCCTCAACACTTTTTTAACGACGTTCCGCACACAACTTGACGTACTCCTCACCGCACTCGCACAATCAAAGCGATCCGGAGATGCACTAGCAGAAGAAGCTTCACGAAAGGCTATAGAAGAGTTCACGACACAGACATATAGTGCCTTTTTAGAAACAATGTCTCAATCCGAAATCAAAGATACGGTACAATCGTATATTAGAGAGACAACTCAGGTATTAGAGGAGCGAACTTTGAGAAATGAAATATTCATCAGTGAAAGACTGAAGGACACAAGCACTGCTGATGCTGATAATGATGGAGTCTCTGACTATGATGAGATACACCTGTATAAAACAAATCCGTTTGTCGCTGATACCGACGGTGACGGCTATCCTGATGGAAGCGAGATTGTTCGTGGGTATAACCCACTTAATAGCGCTCCTGAAGCGATTGCTGCGTTTGAATCTCCGAGAGATACTGGCGTTGTACGAGATGACCTTTTTTCCATCACCGATATCGTCACCATCAAGCCTGAGAAAGAAGATGAAAGTCCAAAAGCACTCATTACCGGGAAGGGCTTACCCAACAGCTTCATCACCTTATACATCTACAGCATGCCCATTGTAGTTACGGTAAAAACGAATGCGGACGGCACATGGAGTTATATATTTGATAAAGAATTAGAAGATGGTACACACGAGGTGTACGTCGGCATTATCGATAATGAAGGAACTATTGTTGCAAAAAGTAACCCACTCCAATTTATAAAAACTGCTGAAGCGTATACCAAGGCTGATTCAGTCTCTGCTGCGCTTAAAGCACAAGATAGTGCACAAAGTTTCTTGAGTTCATCGAACATGCTCATCGTTGCATCGATACTCATTGTGGCATTCGGCATGATTCTCTTTGGATTAGGTACGTATGTGAGACGACAAGAGAGATTTGGTGAGGCTAATCTGTCAGTATGATGAAGACAAAGCAATCAGTCATCGATAGTAGTGTTGGATACATCAAAGACCATCCACAACTATTGATGACCATGTTGCTTGTGTGCGTCATTCCTGTTGCGTTTATCCTTAGCGGACAGCAATTTCTTGAAGCGGCACGCGATAATCAAGAACGTCTTGAAAAGGAAAAAATTGGAATTCTGCATGATGTATTTATTTCAGTCATGGCCATCGCACGGTATGATCAGTCGTTAGTGCAATCTGAGCTCACTCGCATTGCCCAGCTAAATGCAGACATTACTGACTTTCGTGTACTCCGAGAGGAAGGCCCGTACATTAAAGTGTTTGCGTCACTCAATGCATCAAGAATTGGAGAATTTGTTGAGGATCCAGATGCGTTTCGCATTGCAAATGCAAGTCCAAAAGAGACCGTACGCACGGTAAGTATTCGTGATGGCGAACGATTTTGGCAGAGCTATCGCCTGGTTGTTGAGCAGGGTGGATCAACGTACTACTTATATACCGAAACGTCACTTGTGCACATTGATGCAATTTTTGCATCACGAATTGCCGAAGCATACTACTGGCTATTTGGACTCCTCGCTATCGTGATGCTCTTGGTACTCAGACACATTCGGCTCATCGATTATGCCTACCTCTATGCGAAAACAAAGAAAGAAATCCAATCACGAGATCTCTTCACCAACATGATCGCCCACGAACTACGTGCACCACTTACGGCAATGCGTGGCTACGCAAGTATGATCCTCGAGAGAGGTGATGTCGTTCCTGAAGTACATGAATTTTCACGTCGAATAGAGGTATCGTCTGAACGACTCGTGCTCATCGTGAACGACCTCTTAGACGTTGCACGAATTAATTCTGGGAAACTCACTGTTGCTCCAGCAAGAACAGATATTCAAACCACCATCACTTCCGTTCTTCAAGCAATGCAA
>CAZDUC010000053.1:0-6756 GCA_964508585.1 uncultured Candidatus Saccharibacteria bacterium | reverse complement strand
GCTCCAAGCCCAGTTAATCAACGTGATTTACTGAAACTTGCGTGCGAGTGTTATGGTGTACTTGAGGGGAAATATACTGATGTACAACTTTCCCCGATCGTACCGCTCGGAACAAATGGTAGCGTTACGAGCATTAGTCAGAGTAATGTGATGTCGACGATACGTAATGCAGAAATCGTCTCTGATGTTACTACACAGCTTGCTTTGGAATGTGCTCAATTGCGTAAAAAAGCAAAAGGTAAAGATGATACGTTCAGGCTTTGTAGCTTCCAGCGGGTATTGCGTATGCAGCCTTTCGATGCATCTCGTGGCTACATGCAACACTTCTCTCTGTTTGATCTCTGTACGGGAGGTCCAGCAAAGAGTGCTGGCAGGTTTGGGATGGGATGGATCCGTGAACACATATCAGCAAATCTCGATATGTTGCTAGCTCTCACAAAAATGGGCTACAACTTTCGAGAAGTGACAGTGTGTGTGTCTGACATGCGCTTCTTGGAGGCGATCATACGTCATTTTGAACTTTTCAGGGGTGAAATCCTTTGGAATACCCTGAATGACGATTTTGATTTGTTCAAGGAGTGTAATATCCATCTCATCCCTGAAGTCAAAAATCTTGAAGAGATTGACTGTTTTTCATCAATTGAGCAAATGGGACTTGTTCGTTACGAACGCTTCCTTGCCCATGCGTTCAATGAAATAATCAATCCTCTCAGGGAGCAGTACCCTGGTATCGAGTTCCGATGGGACTTTGCCAGGAAAGCTGGTATAGGCTATTACAAACCGCTCTGTTTCCACATTTTCGGTGAACGACAAAGCGGTGAACGAGTCGTTCTTTCAGACGGCGGAGCCGTATCATGGCTAAACCAATTGACTGGTTCTTCTCGGGAAGCAATGATAATCTCTGGTATCGGAGCAGAGCTTATCGTGCGCCTTTTTGGTCCTAAGTAATTACACCCTCAACCGCTCGTCGGTTGAGGGTGTCTTTTTAATAAGTAACAAAGACACGCTTATTTTTTGAATCAACTCTTGCCTTTCCTCCATACGGCATAGGTATCTGCGGATCTGTATGACCAAAGTTCATATTTTGTACCACGGGAACATTTTTGTTGTATGCCCACACTGTTTCAAGAATGGTTTTTTGTTGTTCGTCGGTGTAGGCGGTTCGTTCTTCTTTGGTGAATTGCTTGTCGAATTCCCACGCTTTCGGTCGTCCAACAAAAATACCTTGAACCTCCTGTAATATTCCTCGCTCACCCAATGCGCGTATTACTCGTTGTGCATATCCATGCGAAGGTATTTCTTCCGATGTTTCGAGCATGAGAAGAATATTTCCAAATTCTTTAAGACTTGGAATTGGCGTATTGTTGCGCAACATATCATCAATTGATTCTAAGCATCCGCCCCACAAGATACCTTCGCTGTCCACTGGAGCGTCCCATATCCATCCCGTGTTTTTTTCATAGGTTCGTCTTGTTGCAAGTAGTGTTTCATCTTTCCAATTTAGACCAATTTCATTGTATTCTTCTGAGGAACTGATCTCGTATTCGCCAGAATCAAACAAAGCGTGACGAATATTTTCCACCGTGTATTCGTCCATTTCTCCCTGCATTGCAAATTGTGTCATCACACAAGCTCCGTAATACGAAGGAATTCCATGCTGAAACAAGAAGTTACAAAGATGTGAATTGTCACTATACCCTAAAAATAGCTTGGGATTTTTTACAAATACATTCGGATCCATCTTGTGAATATAGGTAACCTGATCATCTCCACCAATGCTTGCAATTACAGCTTTTATCTCTGGGTCGGAAAATGCTGCAATAATATCGCGAGCGCGCTCCTCAGTACTTGCATTTAATTGTCTTGTGGTTGGATATTCAACCGGCACCAGTCCGAACTTATCTCGAATTCTCTGGAGTCCTAATTCAAACACCTTTGGAAAGATGGCAGGAGCCGCAAATGATGGCGACAACACTGCAACTTTATTTCCTTTCTGTAATTTTTGAAGTTTTTTCATAGTATTTTTTTAATTTTTAACAAATGAATAAACGTAACATCCTGGAGCAATGTCAAAAGAACCATTTTCATTGCGATGCCTTGATGCTTGCTCCTTTATGTCCTCAATGACGCTTTCAGTAAGTGGTGAATCATTGAAATACGTCTCAAGATGGAAATTCATAAATGTCTCCAGCACCTCGTCTTCCGATTCGTAATGAATCGCATCACCTTGTAAATGATTGATTGAGAGCGTTATTTCTCCTTTTGTATCTAATTCCAATAAAGTCTTGTCGATGACTTGTTTTGAAGGGCTCTGTTCATCGATATTTGTAAAGGCAGGAAACACTTGCTTCCACTGCCTCATTAAAATACGCTGTTCTTGTGAAAGTGAATCAAAATGTATTAAAAAGAATGATCCATTCTTTGCAATGTTTTGACGAATAAACTTTATGATAACTGAGGAAATATAATCCTCAGCTTTTTCTATGCCCAAACGATGAATATGTTGGTGCGTTGAATGCGAAAAACTCCAGAGTGTATATACAAGATCGTACACATTCTCGGTATTTTCCATATACTCGACCGCGTCAGAAACAATAAAAGATGATTTCTCGGGTAAATGTTGTTTTGCCGCTTCAAGCATTCTCTCGCTAAGGTCTGAAAAAGTATAGTCTGCATTAGGCGTTTTCGAAATCACATTGTTTGAAGCCCTGCCACTACCGCAACCCAGCTCTAGTATTTTAGAGGGTTTTTTATTATGCAAGAACTTCTCAAGCAGTGAGATATCCGATACCCCTCCAAAGGCGTAAGGTTTTAGTAAATGCTGGTAATACTCTGGAGGGAGATAGTCTTCAACAGTATTCACATTTGAAAGCCAAGGATATTGTTCTGCAAGTTTATTTATCTTCATGTTATTTCTTTTCTGCAAGCATGAACATATTCATACCTCGATTTGCCACTGTTTCGTTTGCATTAAACCTCATCTCAATTTCAAATACCGATTTAAATACATCGTGATTTTCAAGATATTCACTAACAGCGCTTTTCTTTTCGTTTTCTGGATCAAAGTCTTCTGAACCAGGCTGGACAAACACGGGCACACCGTATGTTTTATGTATATGAAATCCTGCATCAGAAAAAAGTTTTTCTATGGACTCTTTTGAATGAGTCACTAATTCTGGAACGTGTGGTGCCCATTTCACCACCTGTTCATTTGCAAGTTTTTGTAATTCTTCTGCGTTAGCTCGATAGTTATTTATTTTTGAAGCTACTGCGTTATGGTAACTATGACTCATTATGAGGATGCGACCGCCTGGTTTCAAAATACGGAACAATTCTTTTGCAGCTTTATCTTGTTCATAGATAAAACTAAGTGGGCTATAAATACTCACGATGTTGTCAATGCTGTTGTCTCCGAACTCATCTATCTGCGTCAAGTCTCCTTCTACTATGTTAATGCGATCAAATGTGTTGCTCATACTAATATTTTCTGACGCTTTCGCAAGCATATCTTTCGACCGATCGAATACAACAAGTTTACCTTTCAGAACCCCACTTAGTTTTATTGCCCACCTTCCTGTACCGCCACCAGCGTCCATAGTAAGCGATGAATCTGTACAGTAGGGTGCAATCTCACGTTTAATTATTTCTGTGATGATTTCATCTGACAATCGCCAAAATGCGCTGACACCAGCCGCCTTGTCAACGGTTTTTGCATACGGATTAAAAAATGAATCGAAAATTTCTTTTTTCATATTATGGTAGTGTTTTAATATTTTTAAGTCGTGGATAATGAATGACATCTTTAATATCTGAATATCCAAGGGCCCAGGCAATAAATCTTTCTATTCCTAAACCAAAACCAGATGTTGTTTTGTATTCTGGCTGTTTGCGAAGGTTAATGTACCATTCATAAGTTTCACTATCGATCTTTTGTCTTTCGAGTGACTCAATAATTTCTTCAGGATTATCCTGTCGTTGCCCAGAGCCAACGATTTCACCACCAAAACCACCTTCGACAATCGGCGCAAACAACAAGTCGGCATTTATGACACTGTTGGTATTCTGTGGATCTGGTTTTTGGTAAAAAGGAACGATATCTCTATCGTAATTACAAAGCCACATCGGCAAACCGTCTCCCATCGTTCTGACGAGTGCCACTTCGCCATTGTTGGTAATATTTCTCCCAAAATCACTTACCGAGTGGAATGAGGGATTTTCTTGTAGCCATGGATACACTTCGGTAAAAGTCTTTTTACCGAAACTCTTTGCGTTGATAATACTTCGCAATGCCTGTTCTGTTTTTGAAAAATCGATACTTATAAGCCTTATGATTGGCATGAGCGCTACAAATATTCTGGCAAGAGCTTGCACATAACCCTCAACAGACGGCAATAATTCATTCAGCGTTCCGGTTATTTCCGCTTCACAATGAAAAAACTGGTTCAGGTGACGAGCATCAGGATCCTCGCCTCGCATAGATGGCAAATAACAGTATGCTTTATCGAGATGAAACATGAGTGGCTCAAAACCAAATTGCGACGAATCAGTAAGATTCGTTCGATACTTTCCAAATTGAATACTTATTACTTCAGAGTCTGATCCTGGTCCCATAGGAGATGAGGCGCTTGGGGTCAACATAAAAAGATCTATGTTAATTGCACCAAAATCTGACCAGTACGCATCGCTTGTTAATTTTACATAATGACGAACAATCGCTAGTGCGGCAAAATACTTGTCATTCACCACATCGTTGACATAACTATCCGCATCATACAGTGGTGGACGCAAACTGCTTTGACCGTTTGCTTCTACAAAATCAACCGCATCAATCTCAGCATTTTCCAATATATTTTCAAAAATTGATTTTTTCATAACTATTTCTATAACAAATCATCAACCTTAACCTCAAATGCCTTGGCTATTTTGGAAAGGGTATCAATGGTAGGATTTTGATTCGTGCCGTCCGCAATCTTCACAACGGTACTCAGTGACACATCAGCGAGTCGAGCAACCCTTTCGAGAGAGTAACCCTTTTCGGCACGAATCTTTTTTATGTTACTCGCAATGCTCATAATCTGTTTGTGTATTTAGATACAAGTATTATAATATAAAGGATGAACTACTTGTATCTAAATAATACTAGATTTAAGTGGTATTGCAATTTTGCGGACTCATTGCGACGACCCACAACCAAAGAAATATCCTTACCTTTTACTTTTTCGGAGGAGTGGTCTGGGGAGGAGCCGACAAAAAATTGAAAGGATATTTCTTTGGTTGTGGGTCGCCGCTTCGTCCTCCAAAAAGCTCCGTTCTAGTCTCCATCTACTTGAGAGCCTATTACTGCGCTTTTTTCCGTCCTCTCGTCGAGCGAGGCGCGCTTCGCGTATACAGCGCGCGTAGTCGTGTTGGCGTACGCTCACATTACGCAATCACCTCGCATAGGCACGCTCGCATTCGCTCGCGCCGCCTGCTCGGTGTTGCTTCGTGTGAGCTTAGTGACTTCGTTTGAGTTTGTGGCGCAAAAAGAAAACACCCCGCCGCCAGATCGGAAGCGAGGTGCTTCCGCGGCGTGGGGTGTGCTGGTTAACGGCGTGCCGTCGTGAGGGCGGCTTCGACGACTTCAGACATCGTCTCGTAGAACGGAAAGGTTCCTCCGAAAGCGGCCCTGAACTCGAAGAGGATCACGTCGAGTCCATGGAGTGCCTTTTCTCCGCCCACCACGACTCGGGTAGGCATCATCTCGGCATAGGCAGTGAACTTCCCGATCTCTCGTCTCGTGTCCATGGCGTAAGGTTCCGGTCCGGGATGGGGACGCTCCTTGTCCTCGAGTCCGAGCCAGAAGATCACGCAACCAGGCACGTTCTGCTCGAGTCCTGCTTGATGCAGGTAGTGGCGTTCCCATTCCAGTTGTCGATTGTCAGCTGGCGAGAACGGCAGATGGAAGTGGTTCGCCAGCTTGTGGCTGTCATTCCACCGAGACGGACAGGTGATCTGAGCGTTCGGCTCGTGGTCGATGATAGTCTCTGCCATGGTCGCTTGCCAGTCACCACCACCCCTGATCGGTCCCGCCAGAAACAGGAGTGGTGACTCGATGGTTGGGGTCAGCGGGACGATTCGCTTCGGTACGTAGATGGTCATCTGATACTCCTTCAGTTGCGCTTGGGGATGAACCCGAAGCCGTTGTTTTTGTGGAAAGTGATGAAGATGTCGGACTGACCCTCGTCGAGGTATTCGGGCGGAATCAGGTCGAGTTCGGCAATCGCTTACCCGAGCAACTCGACGATCTTGTCGCCGGAGCGCCCTTTCGGACGACCAGCCTGGATGTAGATCTCGAGCGGCGGCACGTTCACATCGGTCGGATGCGTGGCGTGCTGCGTGACCATGATCTCCTCGGTCTTCGTGGTGATGTCCTCAGTCGAGGCGGAATCGATTCGAGTCGCTTCGGCGCTCAGGACTTCTGCGACCGATGGTTGCAGACGGATCTTGAGTTTGTCGACGACGTCTTGTGGCACCTTCTTCGGGTCGAAAACGACGGTGGCGTAGGGCATGTCTGCTCTCCTGTGGGGAACTGGGGTTGGGGGAACTATAGGTTGAAACCTGAAAGCCAATAAAATAATACAACATTATTCTATAAACGTACAGTCCACTACTGCCGGAATTCGACAGCTTTCCCCGCACTATCAAGCTTCAAGAAGTACGATCCTTTTGATTCGTGTAGTGCTCCAGCTGAATCAATTTATGCAAAATCGTACATAG
>CAZDUC010000052.1:0-6899 GCA_964508585.1 uncultured Candidatus Saccharibacteria bacterium | reverse complement strand
TCCTACCGTTTCGCCATAATCGTGCGTTTGTATATATCAAGATGCTGAAGCGCTTCACCTGTCCCCTTTGCCACACAAAAGAGGGCTTGGTCAGCAAGTGTCGCCTTCACACCCGTACGGCGCTTCACAAGCTCAGGAAAATTGCGAAGCTGTGAGGTTCCTCCAGTCATGATAATCCCATGATCAATGATATCTGAAGCGAGCTCAGGCGGTGTGTCTTGAAATACATCTTTTATAGCTTTTACCATTTCTCGCAGTTCCCGGGATATCGCCCGCACCACTTCGTTAGTCTTAATCTCCGTCGTGCGTGGAAGCCCGGTGAGTAAGTCACGGCCACTGACGTTCATGACGAGTTCTTCCTCAAGAGGAAGCGCCGAACCAACACCGATTTTGATATCCTCAGCAGTCTTATCACCAATAGATAAGTTATGAATTTTCTTGACGTGATCAATAATCGCAGCATCGATTTTATTTCCCGCACACTTTACTGAATTAGCTGCAACAATGCCACCGAGCGAGATTACCGCCACATCAATCGTCCCTCCTCCAATATCCACTATCATATGTCCCTGTGGCTCATAGATAGGCACCTTTGCACCAATCGCTGCAAGAATCGGTTCCTTCACCACATACACATTGCGTGCACCCGCCTTGAGTGTTGCCTCAATAACCGCACGTTTCTCAGTCGAACTTACCCCCGCAGGTACTGAGACGAGTACGTCAGGTTTAAATATATTAAAAGACCCAAGTGCTTTTTTGAGAAAGTATCGAAGCATCGCCTCAGTCACTCGATAATCGGCAATCACCCCATCCTTCATCGGACGGTACGCGCGAATGGTGTCGGGGGTTCTTCCGATCATTCGCTTTGCCTCGCTCCCCACCGCGAGAATTTCATTATGGCCAGAGACTGCCACCACCGACGGTTCATTGAGCACGATACCCTTCTTATCAAGAAAGACGAGTACATTGGTCGTTCCAAGGTCAATACCAATCTTCGGTGTAAAGCTTCGTTTCATAGTAGTAGCTAATAGTACCTGCTTATGCACATTTGACAATCCCCGAGAGAGGCAACACGTATAGCGTTCATGCTATACTCAGTATATTGACATCCGACAAGTGCTTGAGCGATTGACCGATGTCACTTTATTACCATTCAAGTAATACCAACATATGGCAACACATATTGGTCAGCAAATTGCTGACCTGCGCGAGACACAGGGCATGACCCAGGGAGAGTTAGCGAAGCACCTCAAGACCACACAGAGCGCAATCGCGCGCATTGAGAGTGGCAAGCAAAACGTGAGTGCAGACATGCTCAAGAAAATTAGTCGTGCACTCAAGAAGAATCTCGTGACACTCTCTCCCGGTACCATGAATCTCAGTATCAATGGTGGAAAAAAACTTCACGGAACAGTATCAACGAGCACCTCTAAGAATGGTGCTGTCGGCCTTCTCTGCGCCTCACTCCTCAATTCAGGAAAGACAGTACTCAGAAAAGTACCTCGCATCGAGGAGGTGCATCGCATCATTGAAGTGCTCCAGAGTATCGGCATGCGTGTCGAATGGAGTGGGAGCGACGTCACACTCATACCACCAAAATCGTACGCACTGAAGAAAATTGATGTCGATGCTGCGCGAAAGACACGGAGTATTGTCATGTTCATTGGTCCACTCATGCATCTGTTCAACACATTCTCACTTCCCCAGTCGGGTGGTTGCAAGCTTGGAAGCCGTACCGTACGCCCCCATTTCTATGCACTCGAACATTTTGGTGTCGATATCAACACGACCGATAAAGACTTTGTCGTGACCGTAGAGCCAAGAATTCCAGACGAAATCATCCTCTACGAATCTGGTGATACGGTCACCGAGAATGCACTCATGGCCGCAGCACTCAGTCCGAGTACGACCATCATTAAGTACGCATCTGCAAACTACCAGGTGCAGGAGATGTGCGCATTTCTGACCGCATGTGGTGTTCTCATTGAGGGAGTGGGCACCACGACACTCACCGTCCATGGGATTTCTGCATTAAAAAAAGACATCGAGTACACACTCTCCGAGGACCCCACCGACACGATGTTCTTCCTTGCAACTGCAATCGTGACACATTCGAGTATCAAAATTCTCCGTTGTCCAATTGAATTTCTTGAGATTGAACTCTTGAAGTTAGAAAAAATGGGCTTCAACTACACAAAATCAAAGCCATATCTTTCAGAGAATGGTCTCACGAAGCTTGTCGACATCACGACCAAACCATCAAAGCTCGTTGCCCTCCATGAAAAAATCCACCCCTCAGTCTACCCGGGACTCAACATCGACAACCTTCCCTTCTTTGCGGTCATCGCCACACAAGCCGAGGGGCAGACGCTCATTCATGACTGGGTGTACGAAAAGCGTGCACTCTATTTTACCGAACTCGATAAGCTCGGTGCAGATACCGTTCTCGCCGATCCACACCGTATCTACATCACCGGTCCCCGCACCTTACGGCCAAACGAGCTCATCTGTCCTCCCGCACTTCGTCCCGCCACCATTCTCCTCATCGCCATGCTCGGCGCAAAGGGACATTCAGTCCTTCGTAACATATACAGTATCAACCGTGGCTACGAAAACCTCGTTGAACGACTCACGGCACTCGGTGCTGATGTGCAATACCTCGATGAGTATTAATCAGTGAGACAGGTAGATTGAGGCGTAGACGTTATACCTTTCGCCTCTCCTGGTATTTGCTAGAATACACACGATGTATGTAATTACCGTAGTTCCACTCAGGCGTGGGGTGAGCATTGATGCACTCTCGTATTTTTCGAGTGTCGCGTATGAACCTGGAAATGTGGTGACTATTCCCGTCCGGAATTCAACGTCACTCGGGCTAGTCACAGAAATACATGAAGTGAGTCGAGCAAAAACAGCGCTCAGGGCAGCGACGTTTTCTCTACGTAAACTACCTCCACAAAAGCACGTTACGACGCTGGGGAATGCCTTCATCGCAACCGCGAAAGATATTGCCACACACTACGCATCATCACTCGGCCTCGTGCTCTACACACTCCTCCCCCCAGAGATTCGTACCGGAGAAATCCCTCTTCCACACACGCACCATGTAGTACCAAACGTTACCCACACTCCACAGGTCCTTGAGGCGAAACAGCTTGATCGTCACCTTGCGTACCGATCGCTCGTCCGCGAGACTTTTGCACACAGTGGGTCGGTGCTTATCGTGGTGTCGTCATCTATTGAAGCAGAGGAAATTCGCACCGCACTCTCGCACGGCATCGCTGATCGAGTCATTCTCCTCAGCGCGACCTGCACCAAATCTGAAATCAAAAAAGCGTTCTCTATGCTCGAAGATTTCAGTAAGACAAAATTGATTATTGCGACTCCCACCTATGCCCTCATCGAGCGTCACGATATCACAACCGTTATCATCGAACGCGCGCGGTCACCTCATTTTAAAGAATTCACCCGACCATACCTCGACTACCGTGATGTACTCAAGGTGCACGCAAGACACACGGGTCGAAAACTTCTTTTTGCCGACATCCTCCTCCGGACAGAAGAAGAAGCGCTTCGTAGAACTGAGGTATATGGAACGTTCAGTGAATCACCAAAGCGAATTGAGCTACCCGGCGCACTTGAAATAGTCGACACGACTCCAAAAGAAGATTTACGAACACAACCTTTTTCACTCTTTTCTGAAAAAGTAAAAAAGGCGATGCAGGAAGTGCATACACGCAAGGGGCGTATATTCCTTTTCGCTGCACGGCGTGGACTTGCGCCACTCGTTGCCTGTACCGACTGCGGGTACATTTTTCGATCAAAAGAAAGTGGTGCGCCGTACTCGCTCATTCGAACCATGCGCGATGGAGTGGAAGAACGTTGGTTTGTATGTAGTACCTCAGGAGAGCGCATGCGCGCTCCTGATTCTTGTACTTCATGTGGCTCATGGCGACTTCGTGAACGTGGTATCGGTATTCAGCAGGTATACGATGAGCTCCACGTGCAATTCCCCCACATTCCTGTCATCCTCTTTGACCACATCACTGCAAAGACATACAAAAAAGCACTTTTCTTGCGAGATAGTTTTTTTGCGACAAAGGGAGCAATACTGCTCGGCACACAAATGGCGCTTCCCTACCTACACGACTCAGTCGACCTCTCCGTGGTCGTAAACATGGACGCACTCCTCGCAACTCCCACCTGGCGACTCGAGGAAGAAAATCTCGCTCTTCTTCTTGAGCTTCGTGAGAAAACCACCGGTACCGTATACGTACAGACTCGTTCACCCGAAGCTTCGATACTCAACCAGGCGCAGTACGGGTATGTGGAAAACTTCTACACCGAAGAACTCGCCCTTCGAAAAAATTTCCTCTACCCTCCCTTCCATGTATTCATCCATCTCACCTGGCAGGGGTCACCAGTGCTCGTGAAAAAAATCGAAACAGACATTGCCGAACTTCTCAAAGAGTATCCACTCTCTGTGTACCAAAACCCACTTTCCTCAAAAGAAACACCCATTATGTATGGACTCATTCGAGTAGCGAGTGACGCATGGCCACAACAAAAACTCGTCGCACTCCTCCGTGCCCTCCCCCCATCAGTGCGCATCGTCATCAACCCCGACAGAATTGTGTAGTTGACTAAAACTATATATCATTATATAGTTTTAATTAGGTGTTCTCTCCTCCAGTGTACAATTGACTGGAACAATTTAACTAAGATGAGGTGAAACGTGTCGTCCAAAAATACAGTGTCTCATACACATCCTGAATACCAAAAAATACACGGGCATGGTTGGATTGTGACTCGGCAAACAACAGTGACCCTCTATGGGTCTTCAACGACTTTCTGTGAGTATCTTCATAATGACCTTGTGTGGCGGAATATAACAAGTATCGGTTTATCCGATACATACTCTGGGTATTTCAAAGAAAAAACGGATGCCGAGAAAGCATTGCATGACTTCAGGGAGAAGGAGAAGAAGGAGCAAAAGGAGCATCGTAGGCACTAATCCCAGAACCCCGGCAGCTTCGCTGTCGGGGGTTTTCAAAACCAAATAACGTCCCACGTATGAACACTATTGTTTTGACAACAAAACCCCACGGGTATACAGTGTCAGTTGAAAGTTTGTTCAACAGTAGTCGTCAGGAGAAATAGGATGTCAGCAATATGGTACATACCCTGCGCAGGAGCAGTTTTTTTTGTTTTGGTTATCGCGCTATGTTGGAGAGGGCGATGCAAAAATTCAAAGTGTCGTTCCTGGAATGCGTGGATTCATGAAGAAGTTTCGCAGGATACCCACCCACCCCACAATACATCGACATGTTTTGTAAAGTGTTGTCGGTCATGTGGAGAACGAGAGCAGTACTCATTTCATCAAAGTCCATCCCATATGGCCTAATGGGTCTTCGTAACACACAGACTCAGAACAACAGCCCGGCGAAATCATCGTCGGGCTTTTCAAAACTTCACCATCCTGAATATCCCGTCATTTATATTTATTTTTAAGGCATTCTACGTTATAGTGAGAAAAACGTATGTCAAAATTAGTTCCACAAAATCATTTCGCTCTCCACACCATCGCTGATGAGGTCATGATTGAAGATATCAAAACGCCAAAGATCCAAAAAATTATTAAGGATATGCGTGATGCGCTCGATACGTACAACGTTGACGGCTTTAACGGTGTCGCCATCGCAGCACCGCAGATTGGTATTTCGCTTCGTATATTCCTCGTACACAACACGAGTAAAGCAAAAGAAGAACGCGACCTACTCCCCGACCTTGTCGCTATTAATCCGATAATTGTAAAAATATCAAAACGAAGTCGTATTGTTGGTGAGGGATGTCTCTCTGTGGGAGAAAACTATGGTGCCGTACGACGCGCGACTCACGCAACCCTTCGTGCTTATGATGCAGAAGGAAAAGAATACGAGAGAGGTGCAAGTGGACTCCTCGCACAAATATTTCAGCATGAAGTGGACCACCTCGACGGCATTCTCTTTATCGACAGAGCAGAAAAAGTTTGGCACAAAGACGACGAACACGCACGAAAACTCCACGAAGCGAGTGATGCATAATAGTATGGAATCATTTCCTCGCATTGCGTTTTTTGGCTCTCCAGACATTGCAGTCTGGGTGCTCGAGGAACTTGTGCAGGCAAATATCATCCCCGCACTCATTGTTACCAACCCCGACACACCACAAGGACGCAAAATGCTCATGACTCCAACCCCGGTCGCTCAGTGGGCAGATGCACACCACATAGAAACGTTCAAACCAACCTCTCTCCAAAATGACGAAACCATGACGACTCTAGAGACAGCAGAATGCGAACTTTTTATTGTCGCAGCATACGGGAAGATTATCCCAGAGCGTATTCTAGATATACCAGCACACAAGACGCTCAACATGCACCCTTCCCTCCTTCCCAAACTTCGCGGTGCGAGCCCCATTCGCTCTGCAATTCTTGAAGATATGAACCCAACTGGAGTGACAATCATGGAACTCACCACAGGTATGGATGAGGGGCCGATCCTCGCTCAGGAAGAGGTACAGATTACTCCCAAGGATTGGCCACTTCGTGGCACACAACTCGACCGACTCCTCGCACAGAAAGGTGGCGCACTTCTGGCAGAACTACTTCCAAGGTGGGTCAGAGGCGAACTGACTCCCGTAGAGCAAGATCACACCAAAGCAACGTACTCAAAAAAAATCACTAAGGAGATGGGAGAACTTATTCTTGCAGACGACCCGTACACCAACCTTCTCAAAATTCGCGCCTTCGACGGCTGGCCGGGCACATACTTTTTTGTTACAAAAAATGATGTAAAGGTACGTGTAAAAATAGTTGACGCAGAACTACATACAGACGGCTCACTCAATATCCTCCGCGT
>CAZDUC010000051.1:2393-7107 GCA_964508585.1 uncultured Candidatus Saccharibacteria bacterium | reverse complement strand
TGCAGTTCGAAATCGCGAGACTTATTGTGGGAGAAAGAGCAAATCTTTGTGTGGTTGGTGATGTCGATCAAAACATCTACTCGTGGCGTGGAGCGGATATCAAAAACATCCTTCAGTTTGAGCGCCATTTCCCAAGTGCAAAAATCATCATGCTTGAAGAAAACTATCGTTCAACACAGACGATCATCGCGGCGTCAAACGATATTATTGAAAAAAACATTAATCGTCCCCTCAAAAAGGTATTTACCAACAATCACGAAGGCGAGCTCATTTCGCTCTATGCGGCGATGGGGGGGCAAGAAGAGGCAGAACATGTGGCAATGACCGCAAAAGGACTCATAAAAAATGGCGTCCTTCCTTCTGAAATCGCCGTTCTCTTTCGTACCAACTTCCAATCACGCGCACTCGAGGAGGCGTTTATCAACTACGATGTGCCGTATCAAATGATCGGAACAAAGTTTTTTGAACGAAAAGAGATTAAAGATGTGCTCTCCTTTCTCCGTTTTGCTCTCAATCAAAGTAGTACCTCAGATTTAGTACGTATCATCAATACACCTGCTCGAGGAATAGGAAAAGTGACAATTCTTAAGGTGGTGGAGGGTAAAGTGAGTGACCTTCCTAAAAAAACGGCTGAAAAGGTGGGTGCATTTTATGCACTCATTGAAGAAATTGCCTCATATGCCCACGAACACCCCGTCCATGAAACCATTACCTTTATCATGAAAAAAACAGGAATGGAGGACGAGTACAAAACAAGTGGGGAAGAGGGGCTGGAACGCCTTGAGAACATTCGCGAGCTTGTGACATTGGGTACAAAATATGTCGAGTACGATCCTGATGAAGCAATTGAGCATCTCCTTGAGGATGTTGCGCTCGGAAGTGACCAAGATGAAATGAAAGAAAAAGAAGAATTCGACGCTGTCCGTCTCATGACCATTCATGCCTCAAAGGGACTTGAGTTCCCATACATCTTTATTACCGGTCTCGAAGAAGGGCTTTTTCCACACGAACGACTCAATAATGAAGGGGTGGATGAGGAAGAGGAACGACGACTTTTTTACGTCGCGCTCACTAGAGCAAAAAAGAAAGTATTTCTTTCATACGCACATATACGTACCATCTTTGGAAGCCAGCGTGTCAATGCTCCCTCATCATTTCTCCGCGATATCAGGAATGAACTCCTTGAGAGCAGTAACCCTGCAGAATCGGGATACGAACGGACGATATACCTCGACTAGATACACGACGTTTCTAAAAATGCTCCTGGGGTTGTATTTGTGCAGGGTACCTCTATACTAAAGACATGCATGAACCCATCCAAACCAT
This sequence comes from uncultured Candidatus Saccharibacteria bacterium, assembly GCA_964508585.1. GTDB lineage: Bacteria > Patescibacteriota > Minisyncoccia > Phycocordibacterales > UBA918 > Damh-18. The sequence goes on along the minus strand of CAZDUC010000051.1, from coordinate 5,781 downwards.
ACAGGCAAAGAAATCCCTCGGCCAGCATTTTCTCAACAACGCACACGTCCCCGCGCTCATGGTTCAGGCTGGCGGGGTAGAAAAAGGGGATACGGTGTTAGAAATAGGACCTGGCACTGGAGTACTCACTCGTGCATTACTCAACAGTGGGGCGCGTGTTATTGCAATTGAGGCCGACTTTCGCGCAATCGAGTCACTCAAAAAATCGTTTCATGATGAAATAATGGCTCAAAGTTTAACTATTATACACGACGATGTGCGTACTCTCGACCTTTTCGCGCTCGGTCTCAGTCCACATGCGTACAAACTCGTCGCAAATATCCCATACTACCTTTCCGGGTTTCTTTTTAGGATGTTTCTTGAGCACACTGTCCAGCCATCACACATTGTCTTTTTAGTGCAACGAGAAGTAGCGGAGCGTATTACCCGAGACCAAAAAGAATCACTTCTTTCTCTTTCTGTAAAAGTATTTGGGACACCAAAGTATGTCAAAACAGTTGGGAGAGGGAATTTCTCTCCAGCTCCAAAGATTGATTCCGCAATTATTGCGATTTCTAACATTTCAAAAGAAAATTTTGCTCATGTGTCTCAGGAATTCTTTTTTGCCATACTCCATGAGGGTTTTAAGGCAAAACGTAAGCAACTTTTTGGCAACCTCTCTGAAATACTTGAAAAAGACTCACTTCGTGAGATTTTTTCTTCACTTTCGATACCGCTTACCGTACGTGGAGAAGACCTATCGCTTTCAGAATGGCTCCTTCTTGCACAACATATCAACACAAAAATACACGGTATTCCACAGAGTTAACCCCAGTTAGTCCACACAGTGAGCATCACCACTGCTATACTATATGTGTAGAATTTTTTTGTGACTGGAACTATTCGCATAGGAGGAGCGCTCGTACTTGGGATACTCATAGTTCTCGTCTCTTTACGTGTGAGCGCAAAGGGTGATGACACTTCTTCAGAAGACACGTTAGCACTTTCTGCGCCCGAACGTACCTACATTGAGTCACAAGATAGTGACGGTGATGGGGTGAAGGATTGGGAAGAGGTACTCCAAGAGCGATTTATTGATACCATATCTGCAACATCATCAGAAAATCTCGGTTTCGATACCACCGAGGAATATGTACCCCCAACCACCCTCACGGGCAAGTTTTCTGAAGCATTCTTTCAGGATTACCTCGAGGGAAAAGTGCGTGGTGTTGACTACAGTGACCCCTCTGTCTTTATTGCCGATGCCATTGGCGCCATTGAGAAAAATACGCAAAGTGTTACACATTCACGAGTAGAACTTAATGCAGTTCCTTCATCACCTGAGCTGGTGCACGACTTTGGAAATACTCTTTCACTCATTCTCCAAAAAAATGCTGCGCAGGAAAAAAGCGAGGCGCTCATTTTAAGCGAAGCACTGGATGCAAATAATCCAGACATACTCAAAAACCTCGATCCTATCATTTCCATGTACTCAGACACTATCAAAGAGGCACTTCTCTTAGAGGTTCCAAGCTCACTTGTGGAAGAACATCTCGCTTTTCTCGATGCCTGTGAAGCAAATCTTGCAAATGTGCAGGCTATGCGTCTTGCTTTTCAAGATCCACTCCTTGCTCTTGCGCGTATGAAACAGTACGAAGAGAGTAAAAAGAGTTTGTTCCATTCTTTTCAAGGTTTTGCTCTTGCTTTTACTGCTGAAGATATTTTCTTTGAAAAAGACGAACCTGGAAATTTCTTTTACCTTTTTGAAAAGATATGAGTAACATTGTACACATAAAAAGAAGTATTTTTTCTTCACTCCTATCAGGCATCCTCGCGCTGAGCTTTATTGTCGCGCCGATATCGATGACCTTTGATAAGGAAAAAATAGTACAAAGAGCCGAAGCGGTCATAGCGGTAGAAGATTTTGTCAACTGGATTCCAAACTACGGTTCCTGGATCGCTGATGCAGCAAGTGCTGCATACGATGCAATTTCTTCTGCAGCTTCAAATTACCTTGCACTTAAAGAATCAACACTTGATGGAATTGCGTGGGCTCTCGTAAATCTTCTCATTAAGGAAATGATTAAGAGCACGACAAGATGGGTTGCCTCTGGCTTTCAAGGGAGCCCTGCTTTTGTCACTGATCTCAAGGGCTTCTTACTCGACCTTGCAGATAAGGTGGCTGGAGATTTTATTTATGGTTCAAATCTCCAGTTTTTGTGTTCTGCATTTAAGCTCGACATTCAAATTGCCCTCGAGCTTCAGTACAACAAAAGCAGGGGGGACTACCAGGCAAAATGCCGACTCAGTAGTGTCATCAATAATATCGAAAACTTCCTCGCGGGCGACTTCATGTCTGGTGGGTGGGAGGGATGGTACGACATGACCCTCACCCCAGGAAACAATCGCTTTGGCGCATACATGGAGGCACAGGCTGGACTAAGTGTTGCTCTTACCAATGAAAAAGGTCAACAGCTTGAGATTCTCAAATGGGGCTCTGGATTTCTTTCACAAAAAGATGCGAATGGGAACATTGTAACCCCTGGAAACGTCATTGAAACACAACTCAATAATGCGCTCGATATGCCTGGACGTCGGCTTGCGGTCGCTGATGAAATAAATGAACTGATTGGAACACTCTTCGCACAGCTCGTCTCCAGTATGTTGAGTAGTGGAAAAGGAATTGCAGGTCTCAATGATGCAAGTAATGGCCCTTCCTACTTTGATCAAATAGACGCACAAGCAAGTCAACAGGGTCTCATTGGAGGTTTGAATGCTTTTGAAAATGACCTCTCCACCGTGAATACGTACATCGGGCACCAGAATACAATCATTTCACTGGTCACCACCGCAAGAGACTACATGGCGACAAACTATCCTGCTTGTAAAAGCCCGGCAGGAGCACTCACCCCATCACTTCAAAACAAGCTCAATACAGCACAAGCTTCACTCGCGAATGCAAACGCGACCGTAGCTACTATTAATACGTACAGGTCTGACTACGATGCTCTCGGAAGCTCTGCAACACCTGAAGCGGTTAAAAACAACCTCATAGCAAAGTATACTGCTTCCTCAGCCTCAGAAGCTCAGGCAAACCTCCTCAGTTCTTACACTACTTTTGCCTCTGCTTCCGTTCCATCAATCAATCAAAACGTTACCTTAGAGACCGCCACAGTCAGAGAGACGCAGACAGAAGTCACGCAGTTTACACAAGCAGTCGACAGGGCGTGTCCATAGTACCTACCAATATGCACATATTTACTCTCAGCAAAAAAGTATTCATCAGGTGGGCCTTAGGCATGACACTCTTTGTCCTGCTCACCGCTCCTGTTGCAGTTTCCTTTGATACGCAAACGGTGGTGCTCAATTGTGGCGATGGCTGTGCACTCTCGCTCTCAGTTCCACTCCC
>CAZDUC010000051.1:0-2293 GCA_964508585.1 uncultured Candidatus Saccharibacteria bacterium | reverse complement strand
ATGGGGTCACTCATCAACGATAGTGGTTTTGGGTTAGCGATTGATAACGTCTGGATTATTATTCGTGACATCTGCAATCTCGCATTTATTTTTGGCTTTATCTACCTTGGTATACGCACCATCATTGACCCAGAGAGCGCGTCGGTGAAACGTACACTGACACAAATTATCATTGGCGCACTTCTCATCAACTTCAGCCTCTTCATTGTAAAATTCGTCATTGATTTCTCAAACCTTGTTTCTTTTCATGTCTACAATGCAATGATTTCAGGCACAGGAAGCCTCTCTATGAAAATATTTGACATGCTCGGCCTGGTGACTTTTTACAATCAGGGCTCTGGTGCCGCGTCACTCGCAAACTCTACCATAAGTGGTATGGTCTGGTACTACATCATGGGCGCACTACTTCTCTTTATTGCGGCATTTGTCTTTTTTGCGGCAGCTATTCTTCTTTCAGTTCGTTTTGTCGCACTCATATTTATCATGATTGCGTCTCCGGTTCTCTTTGCTGCAACGGTATTCCCACAGACCGCAGAATACTCAAAAAAACTCTGGCGGCACCTCATCTCATACTCCCTCTTTGCACCACTGTACCTACTCCTCACCCTTGTGACCATTCTCCTCATGGGTGGGTTACTCCCCGTTCTCATGCCTCTTGGGCCAAACATGAGTGAGGTGCTCACCAATAGTAAATCAAAAACAGATGCGTTTACGGTCTTTGTTGCATTCGCGGTAATGATCTTCTTCCTCGTTGAGTCGCTCCTTATTGCGAAGAAAGTGGGTGGTGCGGGCTCTGATTTTGCAATGAAAAAGGCTGGTGCAATCACCATGGGAGGAGCGGCATTTATGGGAAGGCATACGTTCGGACGAATGTTCCAAAGCGCAGCTACAAACAAAAGGCTCTTAGATAGAGCTGGTGGAACTGGTGCGAGCGGGTGGATTGCTCGCCAGCAACTCAAAGCAAGTCGTGCGGTAGGAGATGCATCGTTTGACGCGCGAAATATTAAATCAGTAAGCAATACACTTGGTACTGGTGCTGGTGCGAGTGCTGGCTTCGCTACCGCAAAGAAGAAGGCTGACGAAAAGGAAGCTGCGTTTGCAAAGAGCCTCGGTGAAGTCGATGATGATGATGTGTATGTAAAGAGGAGAAAGGGAGAGCAGTTGAAAGCGGAAGCGGAAGTGAAAGCGAAAAAACGTGCACTCGAGACCATGGATAAAAAGGATCTTGAGTACAAAACGACGCTCGATGAGATTGAAGTACTTGAAAAAAAGGTACAGACTGCCAAAGAACAATACGGCCAAGAAAAGAATCGACGAGTTCTTGGAAGTACCTTTACCAAAGAAGATCATGAGGCGACAGTGAAGGACGCAAAGACCCAAATTGATACTGCGATTAAGGAATACAAAGAAACCATTGCTCTTATTGAAACGATGCAACAAAAGTACCTAAGAGAAAAAGATGATTTGCTACGTAAAGACTTGCAAAAACAAATGGACGAGGAGGAAAAGAGAAGCAAAGAGCTCAAATCAAACATCGAGAAAGCAAAAGATGAGTATACTTCTCGCAAGGCCGCGAAGAAAACGGTGGGTGGTGGGTATGTGGAGACCCTTAAAAATGCGGGCATCTATGACTCTTGGATCATTGGTCGTACTGTTTCAGAAGAAAAGAAGTCTGGTGCCGCGATTGAAAAGGTGTTTAGAGCAAAGTTTACAAAGGCAAAAGATGAATTACAAAACGAGGCCATTCTTGAAGCACTTAAAAATAAGTCATAGCATATGGATACTGAATTCACCTACGAGGAGGCGCTCGCGCTCGTCAAAAAAAGAATTGCCGAAATACCCACCATTGAACATCTCATTGCAGATCCTGAATACCACACCTCACTTTCAAGAATTCTTACCTATGAGGAGATTTCAGAGGAGCTACTTCCTCTCATTGAACACGAAATCTTAGTGGTGCTCGCGTGCTACACTTCACCTGATTCGCTCGCCACAAATATTGCTGAGTCTACGGGGCTTTCAGTAGAAAAATCTGCAAGTTTGGTGACTATGCTCGAAATACAAATTTTTCCACCAATTCAAGATGAGCTCGACATGTTCCAATACTTTTGGGAACATGGTGGCGCCCCCGCAATACCGCAAGCATCAAAGGAATTAAAAGAAGAATTAGAACTCCGTCCAGAGGTCTCGATACCAGACGACAGTGCTCCAACCGTGGTTGAAAAACCAGCCGTGCCAGAGGCACCAAAGGACTTGAAAGAAGAGCTCGAGCTCCGTCCAGAAGGGGTACCAG
>CAZDUC010000050.1:4680-7177 GCA_964508585.1 uncultured Candidatus Saccharibacteria bacterium | reverse complement strand
TTCTTTCGTCCCTCATCAAGTCTGACCATGCATCGCTCATTTTGTACGTCTCCTGTTATTCGACCAGTGCACCATGCACTAACCTAAATTGACTATACATTTTATATTTAAATATTGTCAAGTTGGGAAAATGCGGATACAGGCAAGGAAGCCTTCGCAAAGCTACACACTGAGCTAAGAATTTGACATCTCATATAATATATATTACTATTGGTTTCGCTAGTTCAGTTCAATTTTTTGTTGATTCATGTTCAGGAGAGTTGAGATGAAAGTTGTTTTTACCATTTGTTTTTTTGCGGCAGCCATAATGGCTTCATTTCAGTTATGGGCGGGCTTAACTGGCTTACTGCTTAGTGATGAGGAAGAAGATAAGGAGAAGCCAGAAGTGATAGCGAAACGACTTGCGTTAGCGTGGTTGTACTCCTTACTTTCCTTTGTTTTTATTGCCATGATGTGTGTTGCTGCCATCATGAAGTGACATGGGACAGACATCGACACCTAGAAAACCGCCAGGTTTTCTAGGTTTTTTTATTTTTCTATCACCAGAGTCAGTATTAAATTAATACCGTTGAACTGAACTTTCAGCGAGACATGCGTTCAACGCTTCGGTTTCGGTCCAGGCACATTGTCCACTTGACTGTCTCTCACATACTGCTTGTTGGTAGCATGCATACTCCTCACGCCACTCACACGTTGTCGCAATGTCATGGGAGTCAGAGCATACTTGCCCACTACATCCCCCAACAACACACTGTTTTGATGCTTGTGGAGGAGAAGTAACTATGGGCTCTTCAACAGGTGGTGTTATGGGCCTCGTCCCCCCACCCTCTTCCTGTTGCGTTTTTGTAAATGTCGAAACTCCTGACTTTTGGTATCGAAGGAGAAGCTCGCCTGTGTCGCTCAATGAAAAGGCATGTACCTCTGAAAGCATCTTTGAAAATTCACCCTCTTGTGATCCTTCGCAGTACATAAGTGTCGACATGAGTGGACTAAAGGTTAGTGAGTAGCCCTGAACGGTATATTGTCCTCCCATTCCATTACAATCAGTTCCAATGTGAACTGAGCCATCAGTTTGAAACGTAAGCGTAAACGCATCAGCTTTTTTGGGAGTGAGTATTGTGCCATCATATTCACTTCGTACCCATTTCCACGCATGCGTTGTGAGGGGTGTTTGTAATTCATCAGTTTCTCCTTCAAAATCTTGAACTGCTTCGCCGATTTCAAATCTTTGCGCGTCAAGGTGAATCCAGACACTCTTTCCAATTGATGGCGGAGTAGCAAAATTCTCATCTGATCTTCTCTCAGCAAAATTTGCAACCGCTTTCCCATCATGAATGTCAATAGTTTGCGGGGCTATTCGATCACCTAGGTACATTGCATTGGTACCCCGATATATGCCATTTTCATTGATAGCGACCGCAACGTAGTAGAATGTGCCACTTCCTCCATTGTCTTGCGTGAGAAATAGTACAGCATCTTCATCACCATCAGAATCGAGATCAGAAGTTTTTGGTTCTCCAAATACACGAAATACTTCCTGGCTCGCACTCCCAGGAGCTATTTGGCGAGAATAAACTCCGGCATTGAGGGTGATGGGTTCTCCTGAAAAGAGATATGTGGCGTTTTCAGGACTTGTACGGGTATGAATTTGTGGATTATCAGTTGGTGCAATTGTTGGTTTTGGGAGAAAGAAGAATGGAATAAGGGCAAGACAGAGTAAGCTCAAAAGTAGCACGACATTTCTTTTTGTGTGTGTCATATGCATAAAGTATAGCATGATGACCCGCGCCGTAGGCGCGGGTCATCACTTATTCCTCTAGATCAATGTATCGTCCAAACTCCTCAAGTGCCTCTTCCACTATTGCTTCATCTGAGTCAGACACAAGTGATCTCTTGAGTTTTCGAAGCACGTCATAAATTTCTGTGACCGCATATCCCTTCTCACGTAGTTTTTCAGCCTCCCCGAGCACAAAATTTTCATCTCCTCTACTTTTAGAAATTGCTTTTTCAAAGATTTTTTCAAATGGGTGTGACATATCTGTATTATACATGCGGGTGGCAATACGATGCTACAACTACCAGTCTCTATGTACGTGAAATGTAAAAATGCCCCAGTACGTATGCGCCTAGAGGCGCATACGTACTGGGGCATCTCGAGTAAGAACTAGAGGTCAAAAAGACGTTCTTTGAATGATTTGGGCAACGTGGAGTACACCCCATCCGGTAGGTATCTTAGATCGTCGAAGTGAAACGTCGCCATCTGTGTGTTATACCGCTTTACGTCACTCATGTAATCGGCATGCATTTCTTTTAGCATCGTAAGGAATGTGTCAACTTCTCCTTGCACATCAGAAGGTGCTCCGGTTCCTTCTGTGCACAGAACATGAGGCTTTACCATCTCGAGAATCTTGTGTTGAGAATCCAGCATTTCAAGCACGTGCTTGTTGATTTGTTCTGCAAAGATCGCAAGTGAGTTATACTCAGAACGATGCATCAG
>CAZDUC010000050.1:2022-4580 GCA_964508585.1 uncultured Candidatus Saccharibacteria bacterium | reverse complement strand
TCAGACAATTTGCATTATCTGACCATACGTACAAGCTTTTGTACTGTATGAATATACCAATTTAATTGAATTAATCAATGCGCTTCCAGGGGGTCGGTAGTACGTAAGACAATGACGAACCATGCAAAAGGTATATACTACTCAGCATGCATAATGAACACACTGCTGAGCTTACAGACCGTGCAACACGGCATGTTACCGACATGGTAACTATCGCACTAGAACACAAGCAACCACATGCAGCACTTGTCATCTACGACACACACTACGGACTTACTGACATTCTTACCGAGGCATACCGGCGTGTACTTAGAGACGCACACTTTGTCGATTTCGATACCTGCACTCCAGAATCAATCATTGCCTTGTGTGATTCCCTTTCACCAAAAGATTTGGTTGTCCTCATTCAGAGTACTGATTTCAGACTCAATGCATTTCGTATTCGCATTCATCTTTTTCAGAGAAAACTGAAGGTCATTGATCATCTCCATCTGTGTAGAAATACCCCCGACTCTTGGTCCACATACGTTGATGCACTCGCGTATGATCCACTTTGGTACCGTGGTGTAGGACGAAAGTTAAAAGCAACACTGGAACATGCGCACACACTCAAAATTGCATCACAAGGATCATTACTTACCATCACTGGCGGAGTGGAGGAGCCAAAACTCAATATCGGAGACTACACCGGTATGGATAATATCGGCGGTACGTTCCCTATCGGTGAGGTATTCACCGAAGCAAAAGATTTTTCATGTATGCAGGGTTCAGTACTGGTGTATGCATTTGCTGATTCTGATTACCACACCGTCATCCATGAACCATTTCGGGTAGATATTGAAAACGGTCTTGTGTCTGGGTGGAGTGCTCATACCCCACAGGCATTCATAGATATCGTCGCCTTGGTGAAAACCAATGAACGAGCCCTCATCCGTGAAATTGGATTTGGTTTAAATCGTGCCATTACAAAAGAACACTACCTCAAGGACATCACTGCATTTGAACGCATACTCGGACTCCACCTCTCACTCGGAGAAAAACATACGGTGTATAAAAAACAAGGAATCACTCCCGATAAAACGAGATTTCATGTTGATCTTTTTATCGTTGTTGACACGGTATATGCTGATGATACCGCAATCTTTAATCATGGAATCTTCTCTCTCACATAACACACTAGACGTTACTGATTCTTGCCATTTTCTTTCTCTTGATACACACAAAGCCAAAAGCGAGCGCAATAAAAAATGATCCGAAGACAAATGGAGATGCAATCCCGAGAATTCCTGAAACGAACCCTGCACTTATAGGCGCAATCGTCTGTGAAAGTGCCTGGAGCGAACTATTGATACCGAGGGTTGCTCCTTGCTTTTCAGGCCCCGCACGTTTACTTATGAGAGTTGGAATACTGGTTGTTACGAGTGCAAATGCACAAGACTGAATAGGGACAATGAAGTAGAGATACATAGCGCTTGGGACAAATGGTTGCAAAAGAATACAGAGTGACACAATGGGGAGTGCGTAGAAAAGACGTGATTCATCCGGGTACACTCGACTGAGTATTCTCACCACCACCATTTGAGCAAAGATAATCCATACTCCAATAAATCCAAAATATACTCCTGTCATTGACTCTGAAAAATCAAACTGTTTTGAGAGGAGTATTGGAATGAAAGAGGTAAAAAAACCAAACCCGAGCATCACAAAAAAACTTGCAACATAGAAAGGGCGAATATTCTGGTCTTCGTATGCGTGTTTGATGTTATAGAGAGCACGAAGGAATGTCACATTCTTTCTTTCACTGCGAACGTGATGCGTTTCAGGAAGAAAAAAAGTAACCGAAAGTACATTGATGATACCGAGAATACCTGCGATGATGAATGGCAGTGCCGCATTTCCAGTTGCTCCCACGAGTGTTCCTCCGAGTACTGGACCAATGGCAAAACCAATCCCAAATGCAGCACCAATGAGGCCAAAGTTTCGTGCACGGTTTTCTGGAGTTGTCACATCGGCAATTGTCGCTTGTGCAATACTAAAATTTGCTCCAGCAATTCCAGCAATCGCACGTGAAAACAGAATCACAATAAGTGAATGGAGTGCGATACCGGCTGCAAACAGTAATTGAGAGAGCGCGAGTACTCCCACCCCGATAGTGAGAAGCTTTTTCCTTCCATACATATCAGAGAGCTCACCAAGAATGGGCGCAGAAATAAACTGCATGAGTCCAAAAAGTGCAGTGACAAGTCCAGCAATAAGGTATTGTGCTTTAATGCTGTACCCCGTAAGGAGAAAAGATATTGATTGTGGGTCTGTAAAGAGTGATGGAATAACGGGTATAAGCATCCCGATGCCAATCATGTCAAGAAGAAGCGTGAGAAACAGGATGGGGAGTATTCTTTTTTGTCGCATAGTCACTAAAGTATAGCAGAAAGCAGAGCATGCATGCCTTCATGTAACTACTGTTTGTGTATGACTGCATAAGTATTTCAAACAAGAATGAAAAAGCCCGACACTTGCGCGTCGGGCGTTGTTATTGGTCCCGAGCAGTGCTCGGAGTT
>CAZDUC010000050.1:0-1922 GCA_964508585.1 uncultured Candidatus Saccharibacteria bacterium | reverse complement strand
CGTCTCCTTCGTTACGCTCAAGAAGTCCTTGAGTAATTCGAGTATATCAAAACTTCCTTCTACGTCAAACACGGTACATTCTTTCTTTACTGCCCTTTTTTAGCAAGTGTTCGTACGGAAGAAATCCAGGTAGCTCGTTTTGCATCATTGACACGTTCGACAGGGCCAAAGGCTGAGACTTTAGTTTTGATTCCTGCAAATTCGAGAATGCCGTATGCAATTTCATTCGTGTAGTCACCGAATTTCCACCACGCTTTGAAAGGTGAGTAGGTACCAAGGACGATAATCACCCGTGCGGTCTTCCCCGTGAGGTGCTGTGTGCGCATCTTGGTTTTTTTATCGAAATTAAACGCAAATCCAGGGAGCCACATGCGATCAAACATACCCTTCATGAGCGCGGGCATAGCACACCACCAATTTGGATAGATGAATACGAGGTGATCTGCCCATTTGATCGTTTCTTGTACCTTGAGCAGGTCTGGCTCGAGTTGCTGAATTTCTTTGTATCCACGGTGGAGAACGGGATCGAATGCAAGACTGCCAATATCAATTCTGTGCACTTCGTGTCCTGCTTTTAATGCACTTTCTTCGTATGCGTCTGCGAGTGATCCACTAAACGAGTCTTGAGTAGAGTTGCCAAGAAATACAAGGATTTTTTTCATACAGGAATGGTAACACAAAAATCGCTCGCCTTAGGCGAGCGATTTTTAAAACTGTGAAGAAGTGTGTTGTCGAAGTATGACGTGTTGTGCGTACCTTCTCTTTTATTTGTGGATACTCCCGTTCGGATTAAATTTAACCTGAGTCTGTTGCTGTGTAGGAAGCTTGTCTCCCATGAGTGTACGGAGTTCTGCTTGGTACTTTGGCATCACCTTCATTGCTGCAGCCATTTGCGTCTTCCCTGCTTTGATTTCAGCCTGCATTTCACCAGCGATTTTTTCAAACAGTTTAGGGTCTTTTTCGATGAGTGTCATGATAAGCTCACGTTGCTCTGGTGGAGCATCTTTGAGTTGCTTCTCAAGAAGCTTTTTCATCATAAACCCTTTTGCTTTATCGAACATATGTATCTGATTAGATTATAATTGCACAAGTATGGTTGCCTGATTGTTACTTATCTCACACATACCGCGCACTATTGGAAATGTTTTGTGTTCTTCATTTGTTCGTACGGTAATAGTACCAGCAGAAATAAGTGTGATAATCGGTTCGTGGTGTGCAAGGATGGTCATCTGTCCCTTTTCAGCAGGAAGTGTCATTGATTCTGCTTCACCAGAAAACAGGAGTTCATCAACGCGAGAAATGGTCAGTGTGAATGTTGATTCGTGCTTCATGCTACTTTGTTACCTCATCAATACTTCCCTTCATGTAGAACGCCTGCTCTGGAGCGTCATCATGCTTTCCTTCAAGAATCTCTTTAAATCCTCGGATGGTCTCTTTGAGTGATACGTACGCGCCTGGAGTACCAGTAAATACTTCTCCCACGAAGAATGGCTGAGAGAGAAAACGCTGAATCTTACGCGCTCGGTACACGGTCTGCTTATCGACATCTGAGAGTTCCTCAATACCGAGAATCGCAATGATGTCCTGCAGGTCCTTATACCGTTGCAACACAAGTTTCACTCCCTGCGCGACGTCATAGTGCTCACGTCCGACTACGAGAGGGTCGAGTGCTGAGGAATTACTTTCAAGTGGGTCAATTGCAGGGTAGATACCGAGAGATGCAAGTGCACGTGAGAGCACTACTTTCGAGTCGAGGTGAGAGAAGGTCGTTGCAGGTGCTGGGTCGGTGAGGTCGTCAGCAGGCACATAGATAGCCTGCACTGAGGTGATAGAGCCCTTTGTGGTTGAGGTGATACGCTCTTGCATTTGTCCCATTTCTTCTGCGAGCGTTGGCTGGTAGCCCACCGCAGACGACACGCGAC
>CAZDUC010000049.1:0-7270 GCA_964508585.1 uncultured Candidatus Saccharibacteria bacterium | reverse complement strand
CCCACTGCTTCGAGGAGTGCAAAATTCCGTATTAAATTCATCTCATGTTGGGTTTCGTAAACCCAACATGTATGTTTTCTTGGGAAGGGGAGATGGTGGGGAAACTCACTGGGCGCTTCGGCTTCAAACAGCCGACGATTACGCACCACCTCAACGTACTCAAATCAGTGGACGCCGTCTCCGTGCGCGACGAAGGCCGTGAGCGCATCTACACCCTCAACCGCGACGCCCACTGCTTCGAGGAGTGCAAAATTCTAAATTAACATTTTAGGTTAATTCGATTATCGACTTACGATATTGGTAATACGTTGAAAGTGTCAAAAATTTTTTCTGAAAAAAAGCCAATTCAGGAAGGGGTATTCAATGATAAGTACAACTGAAAAGAGGAAATACACTAAGATATCATTAACAAAAGAAACCGCATCATGAGGAGTCGGATCTTCATAGTACACAGCACCAAAGAGAAGAGAGAATACTAGTGGGAGGCAGAAGAGCGTACTACTTATGAGGACGGCCTTTTTTGGGTTGTATGCCTGAGTGACTTTTCTCCGAAGCAATATCGAAGTGATCAATACCCCAAAAAAAGTAGCGGTTGTCGCAAGACGAATCATCTGCCAGTCGTCCCAGAAAAAAAATCCAAATATATCAGGATTTATAGCAAGTCCAATAGCTGTAAGAATTCCAGATACAAAATAGATTAAAAATACTGAGAGGAGGAAATATTGAATCCCAACCCACGTTGAGGAATGTGCAGACACTAACTCTTTGTTGATACTCATATTTTTATATTTAATTTTTAATGAAACGCTTCGGTGAAGCAGGTGATGTTTTGTGGATTTTTTGACTTGATGGTTTCAGTGAGAGCGTCACATGCGTTGCCTTGACCACACATGTAGATGTCCGAGTCATTAAAATCATAGTCGTCGATGTGTTGCTGTACGTAGCCGACAAATGGATACGTAGCGTCTTTTGGGTTTGAAATAACGTAGCGTACACTCACGTGTGCGTGTGTCTGTGCCATTGTATCAAAGTAGTCTTTGTAGATAATGTCGTCTTCGTTACGACTTCCTGTGATGACTACTATGTTGGTAATAAAATCTTTTTCGAGTGCTGAATCGAGTATTGCTTTGATGACGCCTGCGCCAATGCCGTACCCACAGAGGAAGAGAGTGTTTTTAGTCAGTTTGTCTGAGGTATTGAGCCCCATAGGACCCATGATGCGCACCCCACGTCCGACAATGCCCTCTTTCCAGAATTCAGTGGTTACGGTACCGTTTAAGGAGCGACGTATCGCGAACGTAATGGTACGTGCCTTTGCATCACAGGAGACTGGTGAGTATGCACGTCGTACTTGTATACCGTTCACCTCTAAAAACAAATTCACAAATGATCCAGCCGGACATTCAAGTCCTTCTTTGAGTGTGACAATCACTTCTTTTGCGGTTTCGGTAAGTGGTGTTGCTGAGGAGATGATCCCCTCGCGGAGTTGGATGCCCATTATGCTAGTTTGTTAGGTACTAATAGTGGTGTCTTGATCTGGTTCGTGATAAACGCAATCGTGGTGAGAAGTGTGACTGACAGTAGTGCGTAGGGCGCAATTGGCGCATCATACGCAATGTACACAAAGCACATACTTGCGTAGAAGTAGACATACGAGAGCCGTTGTACACGCTTCCACCACACGCCCATGATGCGTTTCGAAAATGTATTTGAGGTGATGAGAAGTATGATGGCGGTGATATCGGCAAGGTGTGCAAAGAGGACGCCGTTCACGAGCGACCAGTATCTCGCGGTGCCGAATGCGCTTAGGTAGCCGACAGGGTCTGTAATGAATTTTGCGAGAATGAATGAGACGACGATTGATGCCGATACTACTCCAAAACCTTTTCGGAGGGTGACGAGGGGGCGAATGAGGCGCGTACTCGTAAAGATATCCGCAAGAGGGCGGATGAGCATTACAAAGAGGAGAGTGATGTGCACGATTGTGTAGAGTGTATCAGAATGCGCCCACACGAAGTCGGGAGTAAAGAGTAGCGAGAGTGGAAGCGTCATGAGTATGAGGATGCCAACGAGGAGGAGTATTTTTTGGGTGAGTGCGATTGTCTGTATGTATTGTCTCATAGTGAAGTTTGAATTTTACCATCTTTATGAATAAGTATGTACTGCAGTATTTCTTTAGTGAGTGTACGGACTGTCTCTGGGTGGAGTGTCATGAGTGTCTTTGCATACGCCTCTGCGGTGGCGCCATTTTCGTGGATAACACTCGCAGAGATGATCGATGAGTGTGGATTTTGGATACCATCACGGGCAAGGATATGATGAATTGTTGTGCCGTGAGCATTCCACTTGTGTCGGTATGTACCACTCGTTGCAAGGCTCATGTTCTCAAGTGGAATTGAAATGGGTTGATTGGTGATTGGATTATGGATATCGAATACAAATATCTGACCTTCTGCATCTCTTCCGCGAGTATGTATATCACCACCAATGTTCACAATAACCCCGTGTACATCTTTGTTTTCATACATGATTCGTTTCGCCTCGCTTTCGGCGAGGTACCCTTTTAGGAATCCCCCAAAATCAAGTTTTTGATCGTCTGCGAGTGTGACCCTGCACGCTTGTTCATCAATCACTAGCATGTTGAGGTTGATATTGTAGGGGAGAACCGGCTCTCTGTGGTCAATCGCTTGTATATGCTCAAACGTATCGGTGTATCCCAATTTGTGAATTTGAAGGAGTGGATTGAAGTGTCCATCTGTCTTGGTATAGAGATGTTGTGCAATGTGGAGGAGTGAGATACACAGTGGTGAAACAATACAGGAGCGTTCACGATTGAGTGTTGAGAGTTCACTTTCGGGGATAAATCTTGAAAATTGAGTTTCATAGTCGCGTAAGCGGTCAAGGGTTTGGGCAAAAAGCTCTGTTGCAACAGATTCGCTTTCGGTGATGAGAGAAAGTGAAAACTCAGTTCCCATCACATGTTCGCTAAATTCATATTCGTACATATCTATATGATATTATGCATTGATTCACACTCATTATACAAAAAAATGGAGGTATTATTTCATTCTGGAGTCGTGTCCTCCTTATGAACCGTAATGAAATAAAACGAACGCTCGGGTGTATGAATAGTGTGCACAAGATTTATCATAACTTTGTACCAATATGGCTCAATATGTTTGTTTGGAGTGTGGGTGGATGTATGACGAGGCGCAGGGATTCCCGGAGCGCGGTATTCCCGCAGGGACGAAGTGGGAGACGCTCCCTGACGATTTTACCTGTGGCGAGTGTGAGGTGACAAAAGGACAGGTCCATATGTGGCAACGTCTTGACTAAGTTCAAGGGGTATTAAAAAATATGCAAATTAAAAAAGACGTACAAGCAGTTTTATACTCATTTGGTGCGACCGCACTCGTTCTTGGTGTGGGTGCATTCGCGTATTACAGACAACCACCCGTCGTGGAAATTCCGGATGTGATTGTGCTTGAAACACCAATTGAAGAAGTTCCTGCAATAGCTCCACAAACAGACACTGAGGTACTGGTGCCCGATGATGTAGATACCGTAGATGATGAGGAGATGGATGATAACGATGAGATCCCCGTCATGGTGACTCCACAAAAGACAACACCCGCTCCCGCAGTGACACCCACTCCTGTGGCAGTGCCAAAGCCAGTCGTTACGGCACCAGTCGCTATTCTCCCGACTCCGGTGGTCACCGCGACACCAACACCGATTGTTGCGACGCAGACTCCCGCAGTGAAAGTTAAAAAGCCGAGTCGACAGTCACGTGCGAGTTAAGTGAGGTGAGATGAAGGGAGAAAAACCGCCGGCCCAAAGGGCCGGCGGTTTTGTGTTTCGTTATCGAAGTTGTTTTTTCATAATCTCTCCTATTCTTTCAAATACTTTGAAATCGTGGACGGATTCGAAACCGTGAATCTGAGGGGATTTGTTGACCTCAAGGACGATTGGTCCTGTATCTGTGTGTATCATATCTACCCCAGCAATATCCATACCGCACACCTCTGCCGCACGAAGCGCAGTGTTTTTTTCTTCTTCGGTGAGTGTGTACACTTCAGGAATCGCACCCTGTGCGATGTTGTTGAGATACCCTGACGTGCGGGTTCGTTTAATGCTTCCAAGGATTGTCCCAAACGCGACAAGGGTTCGAGTATCGTAGGTGTTCTCAATGAACGGTTGCACGAGTGCGAGTACCTGTGGTTGTTTGTTTTGTATATGTGCGTGCAGTGCATCACGTGTTTCTACCCGGTACACATTTCTCCCACGACTTCCATCAGTTTTGAATACAAGAGGAAAGGTGAAGTGTTCTTCAAGGTATGTTTTATTTTTCGCATAGGATTCTTCTCGGAAAATGAATGATTCGGGAATACGAATACCGTGAAGTGCAAGGAGTGACATCTGAGAAATTTTTTCTGCGCTGTTTTCATATGAGCGGTTTATGGGGTCGTTTGCGGAAATATGCTGATGCGCAAAGTAATCATAGAGGATTCCACAAAATTGATTATCGGTCCCACGTAAGCGAGTGAACACAGTGCCGCCATCCCAATTGATAGGGATATTTTTGTAGAGAAAGTGAAGTGAACTATCATTTGCGATATGGAGTGCCATACGTTTTGTGTGGTACCACGCATATGGAGTGTCTCCAATACCACGTACACACGCACGCCTCGTCTCTGTGCCGGCATTAAGGAAGATGATTTTTTTCTGTGTATCCATGTGAGCATCATAGTGGAAATATCGAAAAGTACAATGGGCGATCGTCGAAGAGAAGTGGCGTGTCAAACACTCGTCTGAGTGATGGGTACGATCGTCGCATAACCTGCTGTACTTTACTTGGGTGGTGTAGTATAGTTTCCGCCAACAAGAAAGAGATACTATTTATTATACGCGCAGACGCAACTCGCAGTGCGCGATTTTTTATGAAAAACAGAGAGAGAGATATTATTGTATACGTTTCATTGCTTCCACCTGGAGCGGTGGAGAGTATTCGAGCTTACGAGAAGAAGGAAAAGCGAAAGTTTCGGATTATGCTCATTCGTGATACGCGCGATGGGTCACAGAAGGAAAAAGATTCGTACAAAGGACTCGATATTCTCATTGAGTGTGATTTCGGGGTACCTGCACGCATTGCGGAAATACTCGCTCCCTACCAGCATGCGCTCTATGCGATTACGAGCCGATCTGAGTCACACATGGCACGTTTCATTGAGGTGATTCCACATGTGCCGTACCTGCGCACCCCCACCACTGAGTCGCTTGCATGGGCGACCGATAAGCTTGAAATGCGACGCCGATTTAAATTACTCGCACCCCGATTTTCTCCAAAGTACACGGTGGTAAAAGGGAACACTGTTGAGGAGCGACGACGTATCATCGAAAAGATTGGTTTTCCAATGATTGTGAAACCAACCAATCTCGCACAGAGTCTTTTAGTCTCACTCTGCTATCACGAGGATGAGTTGAAAAAGGCACTCACCGAACTTGGGAGAAAGATTACCCGTACCTATGCAGAAAACAAACGTACTGAAGAACCGCGCATGATGGTGGAGGAGTTTATGGAGGGTGATATGTATTCTGTGGATGCCTACGTGAATACAAGAGGAAAGGTGTACTTCTGCCCGATGGTGCGAGTCCTCACCGGGCACAACATTGGTCATGAAGATTTTTTCAATTACCTACACATGAGCCCCACGCATTTAAAACGTGCATCAATCGAGCGAGCCCACAGAGCAGCCGAGACGGGGATTCACGCACTTGGGCTTCGTAACACGACCGCACACGTCGAGCTTATGAAAATGGATGATGAATGGAAAATCATTGAGATCGGCCCACGAGTGGGAGGATTTCGTGTTGAGCTTCACCGTTTGAGTTGCGACATTGATCATTCGCTCAATGACATCCTCATCCGTATTCCTAAAAAGCCAGTTATTCCAAAAAAGTGTCAGGGATTTGCAGCGACGCTCAAATGGTATTCGCGCAAAGAGGGAAGAATCACCGGTCTTCGTGGAATGAAGAAATGCCAAGAACTTCAGTCGTTTGTGGATATAAAAATTATTAAAAAAATTGGCGATAAGTGTGTGTTTGCTCGACATGGCGGAAAGGCCGTATGTACTATCACACTCTTCAACACCGAGCGCGCAAAGCTCCTTGCAGACATTCGAAGAGTTGAAAAACTCATTCAGGTGCAGGTGAAGTAAGGTGACGCTGTGTGCACACCTAGAGGAATGAATTGTCTCTATAATCCTGTACTATACAGAGATGGTACGTACTCGTGATCTGTTGGTGTTGGTGATTGCAATTGTGCTTTCGCTTTTTATCGGTGGGCTATTTTTTATTGGAAGTACTCCAGCACAGGAACGTGTTAGTGGTACACCACCAGAAGTTACATTGGTGAGTCCTCGTGACACATACGAAGTTTCTACATCTACAAAAGAATCAATCCGTGATAATCGTGAAGCCTTCATACAAAAAGTTCGAGATTCATACGTCCCTGAAGAGGTGCCTGTACATACGGTAGATGATGCACCGTTCGTTTTTGAATCGGATACACCTCCGCCAGCGGTAGTGGCGACATCAGCAGACATGCTCCCACCAGTGTTGGTTCCTGAAGATACCGCAACAACAACCCAATATGGCGACTCTCGTTTTTGATATTGAAACGGTAGGTGAATCCTGGGATGCTCTTGATGCAACTACGAAAAGTGTCCTTTCACGGTGGATACGGCGAACTGCAAAGAACGAAGAGGAACATGAGGTCGAGATGAAAGATCTCAGAGAAGGACTCGGTTTCTCTCCACTCACGGGGCACATTGTTGCAATTGGGCTGTACGACCTCGAGCGAAAACAGGGAGTAGTATATTATGAAAGCAACGAAAAAATAGAAAGTGAAGTGGGCGAATACACACTCAAACCGAGAACAGAAAAAGAGATGCTTATCGATTTTTGGGAAGGTGCACGCTCCTATGATACGTTTGTGACATTTAATGGACGAGGGTTTGATGTCCCGTTTCTTAATCTTCGCTCTGCTATTTTTGGTATTCGTCCGACCCACGATCTCATGGACGGTCGGTATCTTTATCAGCAGAAACTTGCTCGACATGTTGACCTGCAAGACCAAATGACTTTCTATGGTGCAATGATGCGTCGTCCATCATTGCATCTCTTTTGTCGGGCATTTGGGATAGAGAGTCCCAAAGGGGAAGGGGTGTCGGGAGACGATGTCGCGGAACTTTTTCATGCGAAAAAGTTC
>CAZDUC010000048.1:0-7362 GCA_964508585.1 uncultured Candidatus Saccharibacteria bacterium | reverse complement strand
ACCAAGAACACGTGAGAGTTCATCGAGTGAAGTGATGCCTGCGAGCACTTTATATAATCCATCCTGTTGCATGGTGGGTATTTTCTGTGGTTTTGCTGCTTCGAGAATGATGTGCTCGCGCGCATCAGAGAGTACTGCATTTTCAACTGCTTCATCGATAAGTATTGCTTCAAATACTCCCACGCGACCCTTGTATCCACTCATTCCGCAGGCTTCGCACCCTTTCGCATCAAAGACACTATGAATAGCAACTGGTGTTTCAAGAACGCGATGAATCATCTTCTGTTGATTTGTGGTAATTGGACGCTCTACTTTGCAATGCTCACAGAGCACCCGAACGAGTCGTTGACCGAGAATAATATTGAAGGCACTCCCAAACATTCGTGAGTCGACACCAAGGTCGATGAGTCGAGCGAAGGCCGCTGCAGCGCTATTGGTATGGAGTGTGGAGAATACGAGGTGTCCCGTGAGCGCAGCATGCACCACCGTCTCTGCTACTTCGCTATCACGAATCTCACCCACGAGTATAACGTCAGGGTCTTGGCGAAGCACAGAGCGAAGTCCTGAAGCAAAGGTGTAGTTTTTACTCACCTGAATTTGGACAATTCCGGGAAGCTTGTACTCAACAGGATCTTCAAGGGTGATAATTTTAAGTTCTGGGGTGTGTACGGTCTGCAGGAAGGAGTACAGCGCGGTGGTTTTTCCAGACCCTGTCGGGCCGGTCGTCACAATAGAACCATTGGGACGCTTCAGCTCTTGTGTAATGATTTCATGCATGCGCGCATTGAGCCCAAGACTCTCGATGTTAAAGTTCGCTGAGTTAGGATCAAGAAGGCGCATCACGATAGATTCTCCAAGTGCACCAGGGATGACTGAGGTACGTATTTCAACCTTGCGAGTGCCAACATCAAAGGTGAATCGACCGTCTTGCGATTCACTCCGCGTATTGAGCTTTAGTCCAGAGAGAAGTTTAAAACGAGAAATCACTTGAGGTGTCGCTTCACGTTCTATGGTGCCAATATCGGTGAGCATACCATCGAGTCGGTACCGTATACGAGTAGAGCGAACCTCAGGCTCGATGTGTACGTCGGACGCCTTGAGTGCGAGCGCTCCACCAAAAAGCACTTCAATGATTTTCGTTGTGCGCTCCACATTTGTTTTGTTTTGTGCACCCATAAGAAGGTTTCCAACATCAAAATGGGAATGTATGGTATTCATGAATTCCTCAATCATTTTTTGATCAACACCAAGTACCCCCCGCACCTCTGCGACTGCCTTTTCAACATCGTGGTAGTGCTCCCATGCAATGAGTATGCTCTGAAGTGAGGAGAGATAGAGGGTGGGTGTGTAGCCCATGCCTTGTATGCGCTCAAGAATTTGAGGAAGCTCACTGTTTTTAGGATTGCGGACCGCTACCGACACCAGTGAGTCAGCACGAGCAAAAATAGCAATTTCAGCTCGTTTCGCATCTTCTTCTGCAATGGATTTAAGTGCGTCAACGTCAATAGAAACACCATCTAAATTGATGTACTGGTAGCCATAGGTGGGAGCGAGAAGTGCAATCATCCGCTCTTCTTCTCGGTGATGAAGGTTTGAGATATTTGCGTTGGTACGCGAATCATCAAAGTGTGCCATGTGAGTAATGATACCACGATGGTACAAAGAGAAAGCCAAAAGTAAGGGTTTTTGTGGGGATTATTGACATTCAGTATGTGTATTATATAATATAGGCAGTTAATTTCCTGAGGAGGAATGAAATGAAAGCGAAATTGTTTGTTCTTTGGCTCATGACAGCAGTAACATTACTACTGTCGGGGTGCATTGACCCTCAAGGACGTCCGATGGTGCGTGTGTATCAGGAACCACCCCGACCGGTGGTGGTGGAGCGACGCACCGTCATTGATGACGGATATCATCCACCGGCGGTTGTAATCGAGAGACGTATAGTCGGTCCTCGCGAGATGGAAACCCGTCATGATTTTGAAGAAGCAAGACGCGAAAGACTTCAAAGGCAGTTGGGAGGGAATTACTACAAGCACTGTACCTTTTCAAACGGTTATTGTAGGGATGGTCTGCCTCGGAACTACTACAAAGATCACAAACGTCAGAATGACTGGCGTCGGTATCACCGCCACTAATAATCGCGCGAGCTCAAGGCCGGTTTCCAAAAAATTCATTTTTTGGAAACCGGCCTTTTTACTTTTCTCAATGACGTGAAATACATGGTAGAATGCTCGCATTATGCAGGTGAAAACAATCGAAACTATTGACGAGCTCCGTAGCATTGCTTCCGAGGTTCTTGCTTTGTGTGCACATGGAGATACCGCACAGATGATTACCCTTCAGGGCGACCTCGGTGCAGGGAAGACCGCCTTTACCAAAGAACTCGCATCACTCCTTGGAATTCAAGAGAGTATCACGAGCCCGACCTTCGTCATTATGAAGTCGTACGCAATTCCAAATCATCCGTACTTCAAAACACTCACCCACATCGATGCGTACCGCATTGAGGAAGATGGAGAGATGCTCGTGCTCGGATTTGCGGAACTCATCCAAGATTCGACGAGACTTATATGCATCGAGTGGCCCGAGAGAATAAAAGCACTCATTCCGCAGAATGCGTACCCAATCGCAATTACCCTTCAGGGCACCACCCGCACCGTTACCTATGGCAACTAAAAAGAAATCAACAGAAGTGATGCAGACACTCGTGCTCCTCGATGCGCATGCAATCCTGCACCGTGCCTATCACGCGCTCCCTGACTTTACCTCACCAAAAGGAGAACCAACGGGGGCACTCTATGGGGTGGTCACCATGGTGCTCAAGATTGTGGAGGAGCTCAAACCCGACTACATTGTGGCATGCTATGATCTTCCCGAACCAACCTACCGTCACGAGGTGTACAAGGAGTACAAAGCAGGACGCGCAAAAACTGAGGATGCGCTCATAGCGCAAATCACCCGCTCGCGAGATATCTTTACCGCCTTCGGCATTCCTATGTACGAGCTTGCGGGGTTTGAGGCAGACGACATGCTCGGCACCATTGTGGAGCAGACGAAAGGTGAAAAGAACGTACGGGTGATTATTGCCTCAGGTGACATGGATACTCTCCAGCTCGTCGATAAAAAGAAAGTGCTCGTGTACACCCTGAAGAAAGGAATACACGACACCGTGCTCTACGACGAGGATGGGGTGCGCGGACGATTTCAATTTGGCCCCGCACAGGTGCCAGACTATAAGGGGCTTCGGGGAGATCCGTCCGACAACATTCCTGGCATTAAAGGTATCGGCGAAAAAACCGCGACTGAGCTATTGGTACATTTTAAAACGGTAGAGGGAATATACAAGGCGCTCAAAAAAGATGAGGAACTCCTGCGCGCCATAGGGATAAAAGAGAGAATGATTGCACTGCTTCGTGACAATGAAGAGGAGGCGCTGTTTTCAAAAATGCTTGCGACAATCAGGCGCGACGCGCCAATCACCTTCACTCTCCCCGAACACGCATGGCGCGAGACGCTCGAAGCAGAGCGAATACTCACCCTGTTTGCTGAACTTGGATTTCGTGCACTCACGACACGAGTGCAGACACTCTTTCAGATGTCACCGACTGTAGAACTCCCTACCACTGAGGACATTGAACCAGAGCGAATCAGAGAGGTTGCACTCGCGCTCTGGCTTCTTGCTTCAGACACCACAAATCCTACCTATGAGGATATTGTGCAATTTGGTCGCGCACACGAGCGCACGACCTTTGCCGAGATTGAAAAATACATACATGAGGAAATTATTGCAGAGAATCTCAGTCGCGTGTATCGCGAGATCGAACTACCGCTCATGCCCGTACTTCGTGACATGGAGCGGTGTGGAATTCGTATTGATGTAGCACACCTCAAAACACTTTCTACGCACCTCCATGCTGAAATTACACAACTTGAGAAAAAGATGTACGCGCATGTCGACATGGAATTTAATATCAATTCACCAAAACAGCTTGGTGAAATACTCTACGATCACCTTGGGCTCAAGCCAAAGAATCAAAAACACACAGCGACCGGACAACGATCGACGCGCGAATCAGAACTCGAAAAAATGGTCGGCATGCACCCCATCATTGAAGAGATTCTTAGGTACCGCGAAATACAGAAACTGGTATCGACGTACATAGATACAATTCCAACTCTGGTCGGAGAGGATGGACGACTTCATACCACCTTTTTACAAGCAGGCACGACCACTGGTCGTATGGCTTCACAGAATCCCAATATTCAAAATATCCCCGTGCGCACTGAAGAAGGGAGAGAGATTAGGGGAGCATTCATTGCAGATGAAGGCTATACCCTCGTTTCCATTGACTACTCGCAGGTGGAGCTTCGTATTGCTGCCTTCCTCTCTGGGGATGCAAAGCTCATTGAGATTTTTAAGAATGGCGAAGATGTGCATCGAGGAGTTGCGGCACGTGTTTTTAATGTCGAGCCAGATGAGGTGACTCTTGATATGCGTCGTCAGGCAAAGGTGATTAACTTTGGCATTCTCTACGGCATGGGAGTGAACGCGCTCCGCACAAACCTTGGGGAAGAAACCACGCGTGCCGCTGCTCAGGAATTTTTCAATGCGTATTTCAACACCTTCACCCGGCTTGCGGAGTATCTCGAAGAGACAAAAGCATTTGCTCGTGCCAATGGGTACACGCAAACGTACTTTGGACGACGACGACATTTTCCCGGTATGAATTCGAGCGCGCCATTTATTCGAGCGCAGGCAGAGCGTATGGCTATCAATGCACCCGTGCAGGGAACCTCAGCGGATATCATTCGTATCGCAATGATACGGATACATGCGTACCTCAAAGAGAAGCATGTGACCGAGGATGTGCGGATGCTTCTCCAGGTGCACGACGAGCTTGTCTTTGAGATCCGAGAGTCGATGGTTGAACGTATTGTCCCACAGCTACAAAAAATCATGGAGGAGGTGCTCCCTCTTTCTGAAACACACGGAGTACCAATTTGTGCTGAAGCAAAGATGGGAAAAAACTGGAATGCAATGGTAACACTATAGGTATGCTCTACGTGTATTTTGGTGACAACATAAGCGAGATTCGATTGAAGGCATTTGAACGTGTGCACACACTCGCGAACAGGTGCGAAGTGATTTCCCCCATCACTGCTGATACATACGAGGAGGGAATTCTTACCGAGCTCGCGAACAATGCCTCTCTTTTTGGTGGTGAACAGGTGATACTTCTCGACACACCGAGTGAGAGCACACTATTTCAAAATGGAATCTATACGAACATTGACACACTCATTGTTTCCCCACACCATTTTGTGATGATCGAAGGAGGACTTACTGTAGTGGAAAAAAAGAAACTTGCTCACGCAACAGAGATGTGCGAAGTGGCAGGAAAAGAGAAAGAGAGACTCAACGTCTTTGCTCTCGGAGAAGCGCTTTCCATGCGTGACAGGAAGACTCTCTGGATACTGTACAACACCTTTTCCCGCGAAGGGGTACCAAATGAAGAAATCGTCGGTATCCTTTTTTGGCAACTCAAGATACTCAGGCTCGCCGAACGGACACAGAGTCCGGAAGAGGCAGGGCAAAAACCCTACCCATACCAAAAAGCAAAACGCGCACTTGCCAAGTTTAAAAAAGGAGAACTCGAAGCACTCTCTCAATCACTCCTCGTGCTTTACCATGAGGGACACCTCGGAAAATGTGATATGAGTTTGGCACTTGAGAGGTGGATGCTCTCAGTGTAGGGAAGACGAGTGTTACTACAAGGACACACTACGCGACCGGCCTTGTACGTTAGTGAGTCAATACAAAATGTGAAGCGCCGTGTTTGATGCACGAGAGTCAATGGATATTTTTCAAATCTCCCGTAAGGGGAATTGGATCCATGGCAATAATTTCATCCGAGAGAGGTGTGTCATACGGAATTTCATTCAGCAGGAATATCTTTTTGTGATTGACATACGCTTGCCCCATTTCAATCAGTACATTTCCACCAATGTAATTTGGCACCCCGTGTTTTTCATCATTCACCACAAGCACTGCATCGCTTTTTAAAATGTGCGCGTAGTGTTGGTGTAGGTAATTATTTTCGCGTTTAATGAGCGCAGCCTCGCCATTTTTATCTCGTTCAATTTGATCTTGCATTTCTCCACGCACAAGTGCTTCATAGTGTGGGTGAATCCATCCCCCAAAGCCAAGCTCACAGAGGCTGTTTTTAATATGCACCATGTGTTCCATGAAGTGGTTACTTCCTATGACATATATGTTCATGTGGCAGTCATTGTATACGCATTAATAAAACCTTCAAGATGTCACAATACAATGAGTATGGTGGTGGGCGCGAGAAGACTCGAAGGCGCACGTCAAGACTGAACTATGGACATTTACATATTCATGTTGTACTATGAAAAATATTTGTTCTTCTTCCACCAACCTACATAAAGGAGTTCTTGTGTCCAAAAAGACAAAACATAGTGGAAACGTGATCCTCGACAAACTGATGAAGGAACACACAATCATCCTAGGTGGAGAGATAAACCACCAATCAGTCGAGGAAGTGATGCAACGCCTTATCAGGTTGCAGATGCAGTCAGGTGACAGAAGAATCAATCTCATCATCAATAGTAATGGAGGGTGCACGAATTCTGCTCTGTATTTGTGTGATTTTATGACTTCGATGATCACTGCTACAGTGCGTGGTATTGTACTCGGAGTATGTGGTTCGGCGGCCACGTTCCCTCTCTTGTGTTGCGATGAGCGAGTTGGAACACCTTACTCTCGATTCCTGATTCATTCCGGTACTCGTGGAAATATACGTATTCCGATCAATGAAACAACAACGGAACATCTAGAGCAACTTCTCAGAGAGACGCAATCGTCTCAAGAAAAGACGAAGAGATTCTACATGAGATTGCTCACACCACCAGAATGGGATGATAGTACGACAGACGAGGAGCGACGCGAGTTTGTAAAAAACATCATTGCACGAGGCGACCAGCAATTTGATGATTGGATGTCCGCAGAGGAGGCAGTCAAGATTGGACTGATACAACACGTTACCTTCGATAATCTCGATATCTTT
Organism: uncultured Candidatus Saccharibacteria bacterium; assembly: GCA_964508585.1. Taxonomy (GTDB): domain Bacteria; phylum Patescibacteriota; class Minisyncoccia; order Phycocordibacterales; family UBA918; genus Damh-18. Next base: position 268 of record CAZDUC010000048.1, on the reverse strand, counting down.
TCCAACTCCAACTAACACCCCTCACACTTACACAAAACACCCTGCTTTCGGTCATGATAGCGGGGTGTTTTTTATTGCATTGATGATACCTGTGGGCGCGAGAAGACTCGAACTTCCATGTCATTACTGACACACAGACCTGAACCGTGCGCGGCTACCAATTACGCCACGCGCCCAAAAATGAACACTAAAATAGTAGCACAGGAAGCATTGGTAATAAAACGTACAGAGAGATCTCTTATGGTCGACATCGTAAGTCGACCATAGT
>CAZDUC010000047.1:5280-7429 GCA_964508585.1 uncultured Candidatus Saccharibacteria bacterium | reverse complement strand
CACACCAGAACTCGAGGAGTAGACACTACACCAAACAATCACCATTTCAAAATTCTGATAGACAGATACGGGGTGATATTATTCGAGCACTGACTGAAAAATTGTGTAGCAAAAAAAGTCTCACAAATGCCCTTGGCTTTCCAGAATCGCGCATTGAGTTACAACTCCAAAAACTTATTGCTGAGGGAATGATTGTAGAGAAGGGGAATCAGTTTGGATTGCCTACTGAATAGACCCGCTCCATTCCATTCTTCTTCTGTCTACCATTTCCAGCTTCCAAATTTTCAAATAAGTTTGTTATTTTTTCAGCGAGATTTCCTGAATTATTTTGTCTATCACGCAAGTCACCCCGGCATACCACAATCGATCCATCCCCCATAATGGCATTTAGATACATTTGTGTGAGTACCTCATTGTTAATGTGTCGTGTCGGTGTATCAAAGGAAAATTGCACACTTACTGCTCCTGGAAGAGATTGTTTTAATTTTATTCCGATGAGCGTAGATTCATGTGGAGATGGTTTAAAGTTGTGATACTCCACACTCGTGGAACCAATTTGTTCTTGTGTTACTTTATTTCTTCCCCATGCCTCAGCGTCCTCCGGTAGGAGTGAGCCTGCGATTGCGGCAACACCAAGAGCGCCCGCTTTCTTAAAAAAGGCACGTCGTCCTGGATCTTCTGGCTCGTTACTCTTTTGTGGAACCGGAGCGGATGGAAAAACTTCTTTCATATACCTGATGACGAATTACTATGTGTGTAACAGTACTATTCTATCATATATCAGTTTTCCTACTTGGTGTCTTTGAGTGCCATTGCGAAGAAAAGGCCAGGAATCATCAGTACCCCGAGTACGACAAATAGTAATTTTTCATCGGGAATGATACCGATAGTGACGACGCCGAGAAGTGCGCCGATGACGTATGAAAGTGGGCGAGTGATACGGAAAAGCCCGATGAGGTTGCTGTCTTTCCCCTGTGTGTGTTTGAAGAAATAGCTCTCGGTGGTTGTTTCCACAAAACTTGCCCCCACACGTGTCATGAACATGGCAACCATCCAAGCAAGTATGGAACTATGATCGAGAAACACAAACCAGGATGTTGCAATAGCCATTACCCCAAATCCAAATGCCATCATCTCTTTTTCTCCGATGTAGCGGTCAGCGACGACTCCAATGAGGTATTCGAGCAGAACGTACGCCATGAGTCCAACAAAAAGGATGGCGCCGATTTCTTCCCAATCGAATCCGATTGTTTTTGAGAGGTAGAGTGGCGTGTAGATGACCATCCAGGTAAAAAAGAGTTGGAGAAGGAAGTGAGCACAGAAGACAAATCGAATGTCTCGCTGGTGCCAAAATTCACGGAAGGCTTCCTTGAGTCGTAGGTGTGCGTAGTTGGGATCTGTAAAATGTTTAAATTTTTTGAGAATGACATACACAAATGGTATGAGAATGAATGCGCTACTCATGTATGCAAACATGAAGTCCGGAGTCCCTGTACCGATACCGTAGCCTATGGCGAGTGGCGCGCAGGCGGTCGTGAGACTCATAATGGTGAGTAGTATACCGCGCTGTCTACCCGTTGAGTCCTCATGACCATCATTGAGGGTTTCCATAATAATATCGAGATTGAAAAGGAGTATTGGTACAATTGCCTGATGAATCACAAAGAAGGTGAGTGCAACCCACGTACTACTCGCGAGGCCCATACCGATGAGTGCCCCAAATTCAAGCACTGAGCACGCAAGAAGGAGTCGGATGTTGCCGACTCGATTAAGGATGTATGGAGCAAAGAGGAAAGCACCAATGGTGAGGAATGCACTCACGCTGTAGAGGATCCCTGTTGTCTTTTGAGTGACGAATTGATCGAGATAGGGTGAATTGATGTAGAGCACACAGGCCCAGTGAAGTGAGAGGAGTAAGAGCGCAACATAGTTCGAAAAAAATAATCCCCGGGTACGTACCTGTGTGCGATACTCGGTGGTAACTGGAATTGGCATAGCATCAGTGTACAAGAACTTGTGCGGAAAAGGTGAGGGGAGTGGGGAAATGAACACCGCCCGGAAAAAGCGAAGCTTTTTCCGGGCGGTGGCAGTAGACAGGCTACTTAAATACCAATGAGTACGGGTATTACCATTGGAGTTTTGTTTGTCT
>CAZDUC010000047.1:0-5270 GCA_964508585.1 uncultured Candidatus Saccharibacteria bacterium | reverse complement strand
GAGTAAGAATCCAGAGACCACTTTCGTGATTTCGTCTTTGACAATATCAAGGTCAATTGGGTTCGCCTTTGCAGTATTCTGTTCTACCGTTTTCTTAATCAAGATACGTGCCTCAGAGAGTAGTTGTTGGTTCTCACGGAGGTACACAAACCCCCGTGAGATGATATCAGGTGATTTACGCAAGGTGCCGGTCTTGGTGTTAATGGTTGCAATAATAACAAACATACCATCCTCGGAGAGTGATTGACGATCTCTGATAACCACTTCTTGTCTCGTACCAACAGTGAATCCATCCACCATCATGATTTCTGATGGGACTTTTTCTTTGTGGATGTTGAGCTCGGTACCGTTTTTGATATCGATGACTGTTCCATTGTCTGCGAGGATGATATTTTCTTTCGGAAAACCTGCCTCAATATTTGCATATGCATGGCAACGAATCATTGAGTGGTATCCATACGCGGGCATCATGAATGTTGGCTTGACCTGCTCCCTGATCCACACGAGCTCACCGGAGTTTCCGTGACCGGTGGAGTGTACGTCAGAAGCGCGGTAGTGAATGATGTGGACACCACGACGATACAGGTTGTCTTTGAGTTTTTGTACCGAAAGCTCGTTTCCGGGAATAACTGAGGATGAGAGCATGACGGTATCGCGGTCGTTGAGCGTGATGAATTTATGACGTTGCGACGCGATGCGCATGAGTGCCGCAAACTCTTCGCCTTGCGCTCCAGTTGCGAGGATGACGATGCGATCAGAAGGGTAGTTACCAATATCTTGAATAGGGATGATGGTATCCTTCTGCACTTTCATGAGACCAGCAAGTTCAGCAATATCAAGATTCGTTTTGATACTACGTCCCTCAAGAACAATCTTCTTACCAAGTTGCTCACAGATCATGATGATACGAATCATACGTTCAAACTGTGACGCAAAGGTACCGACGATGAGTCGTCCACTCACATTTCGAATAATTTGCTCGATGTTGGTGTGGACACGGACCTCGGGGATTGAAAACCCATCACGTTCCGCATTGGTTGAGTCTCCGATGAAGAGTATATTTTTATCTTTCCCAACTCCACCCCAAGTTTCTTTTTCTTTTGGTGAGGGTTCGGTGCCATCGTGATCGAGCTTGAGATCACCAGAGACGACGATGTTTCCATGCTTGGTCTCAACAGAAATGCCCATTGAGTCAGGAATGGAGTGAGTGACGGGAAACGCTTTGATGTACGTGTTTCCAATTTTTACACGCTGATCAAGCTCAATGACTTGCATGTTGACTTTTGGAAGCTGTGGGAATTCTTCTTGACGCTTTAAAATCATGAGCGAGGTAAGGTATCGTGTGTATATCGGGGGATTTCCGATGCGCTCAATGAGGAAAGGAATACCACCGATGTGGTCGAGGTGTCCGTGGGTGATGATAAGCCCTCTAATTTTATGCTTGTTTTCCTCGAGGTACTGGGTGTTGGGAAGGATGTAGTTTACTCCAGGGGCATCACTTTCTGATGAGACAAATTGAAATCCTGCATCAAAAATAAGGATATCTTCTGCGGTTTCGACAGCGAGCATGTTTTTCCCCACCTCTTCGACACCTCCAAGAGGTACGATACGGACAATATCAGGATCGGTAACAGGTGCAATTGGTGCAACCTTCGGATCATGAGGGGTTGGTCGGTGAGTGATTGCAGGACTCGTGTAGCGTCCTTTCTGTCCACGATCATGGCGGGGAGGGCGTGACGAAGATCGGTTTCCCGCTCCTCGAGAAGCGGTAGAAGTCCTTGTTCCACTCTGTGTGGTGTTTGTTCGGGATCGGGGAGTTCGAGAACGGAGTGCAGGCCGGGCACCTCGCACAGTTCGGTCTGTTGTTCCCGTGGTTTTTTGTTCTGGGGATACGGTGGGTGCAGTGTGCCGAGATACACGAGTTTCAGTACGCCCTAATGGTCGACTAAAATGTGCAGGGCGTCGGCGTTGTGGTTGTGTATGTTGTGATTCCATAATATGTATGTGAATTAATTAATGTAATGATGGTTATGATTATTTCTTTTTGAAAAATGGCCATATTGACTCAGACTGTATATGCCAATCGTAGACGTTGCTGAATCGTTCGTATGGTTCACTTACTCCTTTAAAATGTGCACCGCTCACCCGATTTGGGACAATATATAAGAGTTCAGGTGCATAGAGGAATATCGCAGGCGTCTCGCTCGTTAGCTCTTCGACAAACCGCTCCAGTGCTTCTTCTCGTGTCGAGAGGTCGTTATTTCGACGCATTTCAGAAAGGATTGAATCAGTGGTGATGTTGGCGTAGAGTGCTACATTGAGTCCCGGATCATTGCGTTGAGACGAGTGCCAAAATGAGTAGTAGTCGAGTGAACGCCCAAGCTGTGTTCCAAAGAGGAGCGTGTCGTAATTGCGAGGACGAATGACTGCTTGTGTGAGGTCGGATTGTTCAAACTGTTTTATGGTGACATCTGCACCGAGACTTGTCCAGGTGTTGCGGAGGTACTCTGCGGTCGCTTCAAAGGTGCTGTTATTAACGGTTGATATACTGAATTGGAGTGGTGTCACTGCTCCATCGATACTCTTTTCCCAAAAAAGTGTCTCGTCATTCATCTTCCATCCTCCTTCGCGCAAAATCTCTCGCGCATCATCAATACTTGATTCAAAGGTAATGTTGTTGGTAACGAGTGTACTAAAACCTGGAGGGATAGGAGTAGTAAGTGCATTCCCGTATCCACCGAGTATTGTCTCGACGAGTACCTTTCTATCGACAGCAACATTGAGTGCATTTCTCGAGACACTGTCACGAAGGGCGGGGGATTTGTTTTGGTTAATAAAAAGAGCGAATGTTCGTGGAAGTGGAATACGTTCAATATGATGTGTTGTGTCACTGAGAGCGAATGTTGGAACTGATTGCGCGTCAATTCCTACCGCGCTCTCGACTTGTCCTGCAAGAAATGCCTCGACGAGCTTTGCTTCTGTTGAGAAGAATGATAGTTGGATCGTTTCAATCTTTGGAGAGGCGATATGGTATTCGGTATTCGCAGAAAGTATGTACATTTCAGGAATTCCGGAGGTATTTCTTATAATCTCACCGGCCTTGTATGGCCCAGAACCAATTGGTTGACTATTGTACTGACTAAAGGGAAATTCATCACTACTCGCATTTTTCCATATGTGTTCAGGGAGGATGCCAAAAGTAAGATTTTCTTTGAATGGTACATACGCTTCAGGGAGAATAAAATTTAATTCATACTCACCAATTTCTTCAACTGTGATACCTTCAAAATTTGGACGAAGCGGACTGTTGAGAAGCGGGTCCTGTATTTTTTCTACCGTGAATGCAACATCGTGTGCGGTGAGAGGGCTCCCATCATGAAAATGAATATGTTGTTTCATGATGACGTTGTAGGTGAGTCCGTCTTCAGAAACGGTGATTGATTCTGCAATACTTGGGATAAGTACGCCATCTTCTCCCAGACGCAAAAGCCCATCGTAGACAAGTGCGGTGAGATCTTTATCGGCGCGAGTGACCGCGAGCACGGGATTAACAAATCGTGGAGTGCCGATAATACCTTCGTTGAACGTGCCACCAAACGTTGGCGTTGCAACTGTTTTTTCTATACTGAGTTGTGCGAGAAACGTGAGGAGGAAGAAGACGAACGTATAGAGTACAATACGAAAAATGAGTGCATCGCTTGCTCGCAATGCATGAAGTTTTTCAAAATAGACATCAATCAATTTTTTTCTTTTTCGTGGGGAAGGCACAAGTATTTCCATAGGATAGTGTGTCGTGTGTCAAAGATGTTTTGTACACAGGGTATACACGAGAATGCATGGCATGCAGGCACTCATAAAGTACAGAAGTATTTCTATACCGTAGTGTTGTTAGATAATTTTACTCAATAATATAGATGCTACAAAAAGGATAGCAAATGTAATTGACACTCGATATAAGAAGAGCTCTGCTCCTCTTCGTGTATGGTACGTCGCACTAAAGTTATCTCCCCCAAAGGCACCGCCCATGCTCGACCCTCGTTGCTGAAGCAAAACCGCAGCGACAAGGAGAATAGAGAGAATTATTTGTACGTACGGAAGTATGGTACGGACTATTTCCATGACTCGTAGATACTAGCATAGAGTATAAAAAATGTGAAGTCGGTACTGTTATTAGACGATTTCTCGTGAAAAAGCACAACTTTGCCACGGGAATGAGGTGTTTGAGTGATTTTTGACTACGCACATATTTTTGTGTTGATTTTTATTATACTTGAGCGTATGGTATCTCACGGAATGTATGCTGAATAGGTCGGTGTACAACTTGTTCCATAAGTAATTTAACTGAAGGAGAAGATAATCGTGAGTGCACATTTTGTGGAGGGTAGCAATCTGACTCTACCAGGCATAGAACCAGCCAAGAATGATGTGGCGTGTTCATTCATTCGCTTTATTATGGAGTCTGATGCGCTACGCTTCGGTGAAATAACTACAGAGGAGGGGCGTCTGTCGCCCTATTTCTTCAATGCGGGTCTCTTCAACGATGGTCGCTCACTTACGATACTTTCAGAGTTTTATGCCAAGCGTACGTTTACGGCCTTGCTCCAAGGTCTCTATTTTGACATGTGTTTCGGGCCAGCGTACAAGGGAATCCAGCTCGTAGCTGCTCTGTCCATCCAAATGGAACGTGCGTATCAGATAAACTTTCCGTTTGCGTACAACCGTAAGGAAGTGAAGAATCATGGAGAGGGTGGCGAGATCATTGGGGCACCACTCAGAGGCCGAGTATTGATTGTCGACGATGTCATCAGTGCAGGGACATCTGTTCGTGAAGCTGTGGAAATCATTGAGGCTGCTGGCGCACAGCCGGCTGGGGTCCTGGTGGCTCTCGATAGGCAAGAGCGAGGGTCCGGAGCAACTTTCTGCCGTTCAGGAGATTGCTACGACCTACAAGATTCCTGTTTTCTCGATAGCGATGCTCAGCGATATTATTCAAGTTCTCAGAGACCAACTGGAAGATGAACAGAAGGATGATTATGCCCAATTTGTCACGGGTCACTACCTTGAAAAGATTCTTGCCTATAAAGCGCAGTACGGCGTCGATTCATGAGGTGTGAAAGTTTGTAATGTCCCGTGGTGGCAGTATTGCACCACGGGCCTTTTTTATACCTGTGTATAAGTAGAGTATTGGAAAGCAAAGTTTGTTGATACCGCATGACGTGTTCATCATTTCAAGTCGTCTCGAAGTGAATTTCACAATACTGGTATTGGCG
>CAZDUC010000046.1:0-7453 GCA_964508585.1 uncultured Candidatus Saccharibacteria bacterium | reverse complement strand
TGTTCTATCCATTGAACTACTGGGGCAATGAGGTGGAAAATGGAAGCGTGCTTAGATTTTATCACCGAGTACAAACCTTGCGTGATTTTCTCATACAAAGGCAATGGTTACTGTATCACAAAACCCCACGGCACTGAAGGCGCCGTGGGGTTTTGTGGCAATCACTACACTCCAAGCAACTCTTTTATTTTCCCTTCGTCAAAACCAACAATGACATCATCGCCAATACGGATGACGGGGACACCCATCTGTCCCGTTAAATCTACCATCTCTTTTCTCTTTTCAAGGTCTGAGGCAACATCATATTCGGTATAGGCAACTTTGTGAGCATCAAAAAAATCTTTTGCTGCATGACAAAAGTGACAAGTTGGTGTGCTGTACACTGATACGTTTTTATCCATAAAAACAATTTTATTGTATAAAGTGGGTAGAGTATATCACAAAACCATAGCAGGTTGCATCCTTGGCTCAAACGAGAGCACGCTACTCCCAGAACTTTAATCGTTCTACGAATGATGGACTATCCTGAGAAGACACATTTTTTTGAATACCGCCGTCATACATGGTAGATGTGCCTACGTCTTCTTTTTCTTCTGGATCAATCAAAATAATAACCTGTTCTCCCTCTTTTACCACATCAAATCGATTTCGAAGTTCTTCCTCGATACCACGATCATCTTGCATATATTGTACCTTTGATTCAAGAAGCTGTGCTCTCTGTCGCAAACCCTCAAGCTCTTGTTCACGTTCAATGAGTTTTTGTTTCATTTCTGTTGCAACGGTATAGCGATGGTATACCGATGTAGAGAGCATAAGCGTAAGCACTACAAGCAACCCGACAACAGGACGAGAATACACAATACTCCGAATTTTGCGCTTTTCATGAAAATCAAACATGTGGTATATTCTACACTATGAGTTTCTTATTTCACAAAAAAACAAAAACAGCGATTAAGTGGGTTTGGTCTGTTATTGCGGTTATTATCGCCATAAGTATGATTTTTGCCTATTCTGGTGGCACAGGAATGTAAATGCCGTATCCACAAGAGAAGAGTATCTCTTTTGTTCACAATGCCTCGTGGTACAACTACGAGGTATTGTTGATTGGACCCTCGAGTATCACAATCAACTCGGTATTTTCTACTCTGCCTTGATGATTTTCATAAACACATCTGGGGGAATATTTACCTTCCCGTGCTCAAGCATACGTTTTTTTCCACGCTTTTGCTTTTCGCGTAGTTTCATTTTTCGCGTAATATCACCTCCATACAAGTGCGCAGTAACATCTTTTTTCATTGCGGAGAGCGTGCGTGATGAAATAATGCGTCCGAGTGCACGAGCTTGGATTTTTGTCACAAACATCTGTCGAGGAAGTGTGTTGTACAATTTTTCAACAATCGCCTTTGCATCAGTTTCTGCACGTCGAATTCCCACCACTCGAGAAAAGGCGAGGACAAGATCTTCTGCAATGAGCACATCAAGCCGGCAGACATCAGCACTACGCATCTCCACGATTTCATACGAGAGTGATGCGTACCCACTCGAAGCATTTTTAAGTTTATCAAAAAAATTTCGCATGAGTTCACGAAGCGGCATTTCGACAGTAAGGAGATTCCTCCCGTCACCAAACACCTCCGTCTCAAGCACAGTCGCCTCATGCTCGTAGAGGAGCGTCATCACGGAGCCAAGATGCTCAGGCGGTAGTATAATCTGCGCAAGTATCCATGGCTCACGCACACGTACTTTTGCCCCGTACTCAGGAAAGCGAGAAGCGGCGTACACCTCTTCGACTACTCCTGTATTCTCGTGGGTAATTTCATACACAATCGATGGGGCGGTGAGTGTAATTTCTATACTAAATTCACGTCGGAGTCGCTCAGTCACGATTTCAACATGGAGCATCCCTAGAAAACCACACCGAAACCCACGACCAAGAAGTCCAGATGACTCCTCTTCATACGTAAGTGATGAATCAGACATCTTCAGTCTATCGAGTGCTTGTTTGAGCATGGTAAAGTCATCCTGACTCTCAGGAAACACCGATGCCCATACCACAGGAGGTACCGATCGATATCCCACAAGAGGCTCACGACTCCCCCGTTCGAGCACCAACGTATCTCCAACTGAGGCAATTCCTGGCTCCTTGATACCGGTGACGATGTAGCCAATTTCTCCTGCATTGAGCTCTGCTACCGGCTTCCCCTCTGGAGCTTGTATCCCAACCTCAAGAGCGATAAAACTTCGCTCTGCCGCGAGAAATCTGAGTGTATCTCCTTTTTTTACACTCCCATCAAACACTCGAAAGTACACAATGATTCCTCGGTGGTTTGAGTAGTGAAAATCAAATACGAGTCCACGAAATGACTCAAGGGTTGCTTCCTTTGGTGGTGGAATCTTTGTACAAATGAGACCGAGAAGTGCCTGTACACCCTCACCCGTCTTCCCTGAGACCGATTGGATTTCGCTCATATCACACCCCAAAAGCGACATCACCTCATCGGCCACCTCTTCACTCCGTGCATGCGGGACATCTATTTTTGTGAGTACGGGGATAATGGTAAGTCCCTGCTCGCGTGCCATTTGAAGGGTTGTTAGTGTTTGTGCCTGAATACCTTGCGTACTATCAACAAGGAGGAGTACCCCTTCCACTGCCTTCAGCGCACGCGACACTTCATAGGAAAAATCGATGTGCCCCGGTGTATCAATGAGATTGAGCTCGTACACCATCCCGCCGTACGTATGCGCCATACGCACCGGTTGCATCTTTATCGTGATACCACGTTCACGTTCAAGATCCATTGAATCAAGCACTTGCTCCTTCATCTTCCGCGCTTCAACGGTGTGGGTGATTTCGAGCATACGATCGGCAAGTGTTGACTTCCCGTGATCGATATGGGCAATAATTGAAAAATTCCTAATGTGTTTCATAGCTAGTCCCCTACTCTACCACAGGTAGTCAAAACTGCACTACACTGAAAGCGTGTCTTCATCTTGGGGAACCACAAGACTCTTCTGTATGAAACGTTTGTGTACCGTCCGATATATTTCAAAAAGTTCATTATTTTTGAACAGGTACTGTATCATCACGTATCCAGCACATCCCGCAGTACAAGCGAGAAGACCTTGGAGGAGAACCGCAAAGAGCGTATCAACGGTGATTACTGTTACCACAAAATTCAATGTCACGTACGACACGCATCCTGCAAAAATCGCTGAGACAAGTGATTGGAAAAAAGGTACAAAAAGTGATGCCTTCTCAAGAAAAAGTAACCGACGCGAGATGATGATAAGGACGATGCTATGTACAATGAGTGCACACGAGTATCCAAGTGGTAGCGCAAGCACCTCGATTCCTGGCACTCCCTGAAGTCGCATGATCCTTTCGAGGTACTCATAAAAAACTCCATGTACCATAAAAAGTTGGTAAAACAATACTGATGAAAACAGTGCGATGATTGATGAACCGAGAGTTACCACAAATGGGAGTATGGTGTTTTCGACTGCATACAATGCTCGAATAATGAGAAGATGTACTGCCTGAGCAGTAAGCGACAGGATAAAAAGTGCTAAAAGTGCTGCGGTGAGTCGTGTGTCACTCCAGTCAAAGGCACCCGATCCAAGCACAACACGGACAAACTGTGCCCGGATAACCACAAAAAGTGCAACAACAGGAAGTGACCAGAAAAAAATATGTCGGAGGGCTGTCGTAATGGTATCCGAGAATTGTGCATACTTTTTTTCTGCATACAGTTGTGCAAACAGCGGAAAGGCTGCGACCGAATAACTCACCCCTATTATAGCGAGTGGTACCGACTGTAGATTGTATGCAAATTGAAATACTGATACCGAACCAATAGTCATACTACTTGCAACACTCACAAACCCGAGCAGTACTAATTGATGAAGTGAAAGTGTGAGTGCTCGCGTAAAAGAGGTTTTGCAGACCGCCACAATATCAGAGACAACAAACGATTGTACAAATTTCGGCGCAAGAGGACTTTGTAACACTGACGGTACCTGAATACATACATGCCCAAGCGCACCAAGAATGACACCGAGTACAAGCCCATATATGCCAAATGTCGGATACAAAAAGAGGAGTCCACAAATAATACCCGCATTATAAAGTAATGGACTTACTGCATAGAGCACAAAACGACGCTCCACTTGTGTCACAATACCAAACAAACTCGAGATTCCGAGAAGAAATGGTTGCATGAGTAATAGTCGAATCAATGCCACCAACGTCTCTCGCTGTTCTACAAAACCCGGAAAGAGGTACGTAACAATAAGTGGTGCCCCAAGTATGGAGAAAAAAGCTATAATGCCATACACAATGACGAAAAGTGAGAAAAACTGAGAGAGGAGATATTGTGCATCACGTACCGAACCAGACTCTGTTTTTCGAGTGAGAAATGGGATGAGGACGTACACAGAAAGCGTTGAGGCAAAAATAACGTAAAGTACGTCAGGGATCCGAAATGCTGCATAGTAGAGATCAAGTTCAATACTTGCACCAAATTGATGCGCAAGAAGTCGATCACGAATGAGCGCAAGAATTTGTGAACCGAACGTAAACACCGCAAGCACATACGCGGCCTGATGAAGGCCGCGTATTTCTCTATGCATTATGTTAAATACATTTCGAGCCATTGTGTACTACTGCGGTTGCGTTGCTTCTGTCTCCACTTTTGGTGCAGTATTAACCGGAATAACGAGCTCAGTATCAGATTCGTTCGTGGTACTCACTGTCCCATTTGGATCTGTAACGGGTGTGTTTTCAGTCACTGTTTGTGGAGCTGTTTGGGTTGCTGATTCTCGAAGTCGATTGAGTGAACCCTCATTGTCAATAATCGTGAGGAGTTCAGTCACCTCTGCATTTCCAGGATTGAGATTGAGCACCACTTCCAGTTGCTTTTTTGCGTCGGCGCTTCTTCCTTTCTTATCGTATGCAAGCGCGAGAAGATACCGTGCATTTGCAAAATTTTGATCTAATGAAACAGCTCGTTCAAAAGAGATAATTGAGGCATCGGTATCATTTTTTGCAGTCTCGAGCACTCCAAGCTGATAGTACCGTGCGGGATTTTGTGGTTCGAGTGTAATAACTGATTGTGTAGACTTAATCGCAGCATCAACGTTTCCAGTTGCGATTTCGAGCTGTGAAAGGAAGAAAAATGCTTCAGTGAAATTCGGCTTAAGAGCAATTGCTTGCTCAATGTACGTTCGTGCAGTATCGACATTACCTGAGCGCCCCTCCACGAGTGCTGACTCAAGGTATGGAAGTGGATTCTTTGGATTTAATTCTCGTGACTTAACAAGTGCTTCAAGTGCTCGCTCCTGAGCCCCTTCAACACCAACACTTGCCAATACTCCATAGATGCCCGCGAGCACGGTGAAGTTTGCTGGTTCTTGGCTATCAATCTGCACAGCCTGTTGCGCTGCGTTGATACCAAGCACACTTGCACTCTCAAATTGTGCTTTTTCTTCCTGTGTCGGCTCTGTTTTGGCAACAAGCGTATTCATTCGTGAGAGCTGGTACTCAGCGATTCGGCGCGCAAAAATGTCACTCGTTGAAAGCTTGTATGCATTCTCTACTTGCTTTTCAAGGACATCAATACTCTTTCCCTCCTGCATTGATCTGACACTTTCGTTGAACGCATACACCGATGAGTAGTGCCGACCAGATACATAGAGCACGCTTACTGAACCAATAATGACGGAAATGACCACGAGTGTAAGAATAAATCCTGTCCTTCTATTGCTACCAACAGAGACAATTCGAGGTCGTACGGCGTGATTGAGAACAGAAAATGCTGAGAGTGAAATGCCAGTACAGAGTGCTCCAATGAGCAAGATAACAACACCTGGTACATACACAACAGACATGCCCCAGATGTATACCGCACTCACAAATGAGGAGATACCGATGAAATACCACATACGGTCAGTATCAGTCGCACCCAGAAGTCTTTTTACTCCCGTTACTAAGAATGTAACAAGGAAGATAATCCATGCAATACCGCCAAGAGCGCCAGTGGTGACAAAAAATGTCGTGATGTATCCATTCCCCGCATTGAAATCAGTGTTCCAAAACGGCGTGAGGTTAATTGAATCATCCTTGTACATACGCCACGCATCCGTAAACTTATTTGTCCCAATGCCAAGAAAAGCATTTTCTTTGTACACATTCCGAGCAATATCTGCAGTAGCTTCGAGTGAAGGGCGCACCTCAACATACGATACATGTGTGCGTTCTGAAATAAAGCCTCCAAGTGTTGCACCACCCACCACAAACAGAGCTGAGCTCGCAAACACCAGAAGCGTGATTGCAAGTGCAGTACTATTGAAGTTTGATGTGGTATTTGTAAATGAGAGCTGGCTTCCATTGAATCGGTCTTTTCCGAGCGCATATACAACCATCACCAGACTCGAAATACCCAAGACAAGCCAAACAATAAAGAAGTTGATAACACCCAACATGAAGAGTGAGACGAGGGTGACAACCGCAAACTGTACTCTCCCAATTCGTGTGAGAGTGAGTTGCTCAAGTGCGATAAGCGAAAGGATGATGGTGAGCCCTAAGAAAAGCGCAAGATCATTCCAACTCCCAACCGGCGTCCCCGTAGCACCTTGAAAAATCCCAAATGAAAGAAAATCAGAACCAAATGCTAATCGAAGCATGTGAAATAGGACCAAGACGAGAGTGCTCACTGCAAAGAGAATGTACATGCGCATCACTGATGCCTTACTCGAACGAAGCAATACCCACGTTGTTGGGACAAGTGCCAAAATCGCAACAAAAACCGTCGAGTGAATACTGAAAAAGTCACCCACAAGAGAATCCTTAAAATCACCAGAAAGAAGTGAGGAAACAAATGCGATACCAGTCACTCCCCATAGTGCAAGAAGTGGATACGAAACACCCACAGAGAGTACACCTGAACGAAGGACAGAGAGGCTATATAGCACAAGCGCTGCAAGAAGCCCCACAATTACTATAAAGACTTTTGTGTATTCAAATGGAGCAACAACAGAAGGAATAAATAAGAGTGGTAATAAACCAAAAACAACCACGAGGACATTTTGAGCATACCGACACAGGGCAAGTGCAATTGTGTCATTTTGTCGATTTTGTTCTTCTGACATCATAAAAATAGATTACTCATCTCACTAATAACTTCCAAACTTTGTAACGTATAGTATCGCACAAACATGCACCCCTGGTAAGGGGTGCATGTTTGTACGTCTATAAGCCGAATTCTGTCTGGAAAAACCAGTGTGATCATTTACCTTGGCGCACTGTTACCAGTACGCTCTTGCGGCACTCCCTGGTGAAATGTGCAGAGCACTACGAGTGGCAAAGCTACTCTATTTCACTGGGCACGGCCTTGCACACGAGTACGTATTTAGCCGTTTCAGCCGGACTTAACCGGATCGTTTCTGTTCGCAACGC
>CAZDUC010000045.1:0-7572 GCA_964508585.1 uncultured Candidatus Saccharibacteria bacterium | reverse complement strand
GAACATGTAATGTTCAATTCCTGTCGGGTCCACAGTCACAAAAATACCAGTCTTCCTGACTGGTATGTTGGTGTCTCAATGAGGTATTATGTTCTCGCGCATGACAGATGTTTACTGTCGTCATTTGTGAGAGGGTGTTGTTGTATTGTGCTTGTCGCTATGTTCCATCATAGAGGCAGAGTACACATACAGGTGTATGGCAGTCCACATTGTGTATTGAGACTATGATTCGGTACGAATTCTACAAACTCTCTCAAAACCATGTGACTATCTATCATATATAAACAATCGGTTGTCTGAGAGCGTGTTGGTCTAAGAGAGACTATATATCTCTCAATTGGTGGGTTACTTTGGTATTTGATAGTTCTACAGTACTGATTTAGAATAATAAAATGAAATACACGGATAGGGTATATGGCGCTTTTGAAATCAATGAACCCGTTATTCTTGAGTTAATCAATTCTCCAACACTTCAGCGGTTACGAGGGATTGACCAAGCAGGATATTTAGAGCCATATTTCCCAAACACTTCGTATTCTCGATTTGAACACTCTATCGGTGATTACATACTTTTGAAATTGTTTGGAGCATCAATTGAAGAGCAAATTGCAGGACTCATTCATGACGTCTCTCACTCGGCATTCTCTCATTGTATAGACTATGTCGTTAAAACTGGCTCTGAAGAGAAACATGGTCACCAGGATGCTATTTTTGATACGTATGTGAGAAAATCAGAAATTCCAGAAATCCTCAAAAAGTATAATTTTGACCTTGAGTACATTCTTGATGATAACAATTTCCCTCTAAAAGAAAATAATTTACCAGATCTGTGTTCTGATAGAATTGATTACACTTTGCGAAATGCAATCGTTTTCAATGAGATAGAAGACACCCATGCATTGATTGATCGTCTCATGACAACTCAGGGAACATGGGTTTTTGTAGATTTTGAAAGTGCAAAAATGTTTGCTGAATTATTTTTACGACTCAATTCCATTTACTATTCTGGAATCCCTTCTGCACTTATGTTTCTAACCGTGAGCGACTACCTTCGTCACGCACTCTTGTGCGGATACATATCCGAAGCAGATTTGTATACGACAGATACGTTTGTTCTCTCAAAAATTGCACCTCATATCAATGATGATGCAAAACTCATGTTACTGTATGACAGAATGCACAATAAAATTGGCTTCAAACATGATCCATCCAACTATGACGGGAGAGTAAGCTGTAAATCAAGAATTGCTGATCCTCTTTGTGTATACGGTGATGAAATCAAACGTGTGTCCGAGCTAGATCCAACGTGGTTTGATATCATTACACAAGAATCAAAACCAAAAGAGTACTTTATAAAGTTTGATAGGTAGCAAATGAGGATTATGAATGCCGATCTCGTTTGTATATTTTCGGTCTCACAAACCAAAAATTATGCCAGACGATGAATATTTAGTGTGAAGGTGTAGAGTATTTACTTGGATTAATACAATACAAACGAGTTAAAAAAAGTGTGCGATTTCTCGCACACTTTCATATGTCGCTACCGACACGTTCACTTCGACTCAATAATCGACTTCAATTCATGCAATCTTTGCCACGAACTACCGATTTCTTCTAGCTCAATTTTTGCACCTTGGAGATGGTACGTAATTGCTTGTATATCACGATCTACAGGATACGCATCTTCGAGCGTCGTACGGTCGATTGGATTATTTGGATCTTCGATGAACATCGTTTGTGGACCGAACATGCTTGCTATCCGCATGAATTGTGTTTGACGAGGTCTCAGCGCAACACGCTCCAGTTCCTCAATCAGCCATTTTGCAGAAGCGAGATGTCCTGCTCGCACGAGAGCATTGATCTTCACTTCACTCGTTCCGATATCATCGAGTGTTGCGCTCACAACAGCGAGATTTTCCTTGATTCCTTTCACAAAGTAGAGAGGGTCACCAGGGATGCACTTCCAAAGTCCTGGTTTATAGAAGCGAATGGTAGGGTTAAGTGTTGAAGGTGTTGTGTAAAACCATCCTTCCCCGGGTGTACTTAACTCGTCAAGCAGTTTACGCGCTCTAGAGATGTAGGCACTCAACTTGATTTCATCGAGACTAGCTTCTGTGAGGTTGAAGTCCGCTAATGTCAGCTGGGCTTTTGCCAACGCCTCCATGATGTGCTCACAGGTGACCTCATTTAACTCAGTTTCTCCCCGCTCGGCTTTACGACGAAGGTAGTCGATCAAATGTTCCACTTCACGCCGGCGAGCACGTTGTACAAGTTCTGTGCACTCAATCTCATTCGTCCCCAGTTCCGCATAGGAAAATTCGTAGTGCTCTGGAGAAGTGAGACTTGCAAGTTGTCTTTCGAACTTGTCAGGATCTTCGCGTAGATCGGTGGCACCTATTGCATACTGTCGAAAACCGTCAACATGCCTTTCCCATATTCGCCGTGAATACTCCCTGCTAAGCGTCTCCAGTTCTTGAATAGTTGTATCGACTTCTTCGAGTGGAAAACCAGCATCCTCTGCAAGCAGAGTGATCTGACGACCGCGCGGACTCTCTGTGAGCGTTCGCGACAGCACGACTTGGAGCCGTGCAGAAGCCTTATGGGCCTCGCCATTTCTGAAGCCAATGACTTCTTCCATCGTTGTACCCATCTGCTCGTACGAGAAATTAGCCTCGAGACCGACTACGATATGTTGAAGTTGACCATCAATTTCATCTGTGTTCAAGTAGATCTTTTCGTTTGCGCTGTTCAACCAATAGCCGACTCGCAAAGCTTCGACAGCAACTCGCGCCCTCTTCAATTTTGACTCGGGTGAATTATACCTATCGTGCACCTCCTCTAACTTATGATGATGCCAAGCCATCTTGAAAGTCATCCACCGTAATTTGATACGGCGAAACCACGCTATTCGTGGAAGTACAAATCGAATAAGAATCACAGCGACAAGTACACATGTAACGAATAGTAGTTCTGTGCTCATTGCTGAGCCTCCTTTCTCGTGAACTGTCAATGAATTTGATACCCTTCAACTGTATACTATAGAATCTGCACGTGGTCAATATGTAGTCTTGACAGAATCTCATTTAGTCAACAGTATAAGTAACTAACGGTTTACTGTGTGTAATTCCTTTATTTTTTCTTCAAATTTTGCTATGATTCGCCCGATTCATGAATGTAGCATATGCAGCATCAGAAGGGGGTATTGCGATTCACTTGAGTGCACCAGTGCTCGGGCATTTTTTTGGGATACCCCTTACCAGCACCATGATTATGGTGTGGTGTACCATACTTGTCCTCACCCTTTTTGCAATATCTTGTCGACGTTCTCTTGCACTGGTGCCGGGGAAGGGGCAGGTGATTGTGGAGACACTCATTGGAGGTGCGTTTGAGTATGTTGCCGACGTACGAGAAAGTCGTGAACTTGCTCGCAAGTTTTTCCCACTCGTCATGACCTTTTTCATATTCATCCTTGCACTCAACTGGCTTGGGCTTTTCCCCGGTGTTGATTCTATTGGAATATACACAAGCTCACATGGTGAACATGCACTCGTCCCATTCCTCCACCCTGCGAATACCGATCTCAACATTACCATCGGTCTCGCAATAGTCGCCTTTGTGTGTATTGAGCTCGCGGGCATCGTTTTACTTGGCTTATTCAAATACGGTGGAAAGTTCATCAATTTTTCATCACCACTTAATTTCCTGATTGGCATCATTGAGCTCTTTAGTGAACTCGCTCGTCTCATCTCCTTTTCGTTTCGTCTTTTCGGAAACATTTTTGCAGGGAAGACCCTCATTGTCATTGCAATGTTTTTCGTTCCGTTTATACTGCCAGTCCCACTCCTTGCGTTTGAAATGTTCGTTGGTTTTATTCAGGCATTCATTTTTGCAGTACTCACCTTATTCTTTATTAAACTTGCCATTCAAGAACCGCATGCACACTAGTGGCGAACGGTGAATCTGTAACACGTTATAGGTTCACCGTTATCCATTATTAGTAAGAGCGATAACATATTAAACGTATATGGAATTAGAAGCAGTAAAAGCACTCGCGATGGCGATTGCAGTAGGTCTTGGAATGATCGGTCCAGGTATTGGAATCGGTATTCTTGTTTCAAAGGCACTCGAGTCAATTGGACGTAACCCAGAGGCAGCGGGAAAAATTCAAACGACCATGTTTATTGGTATTGCATTCACCGAAGCTCTCGCTATTTTTGTGATTGTGGTTGGATTTATCATTAAGTTTGGTTAAACCATTTTATGCAAGAAATATTACACGCATTTGGCATTGATTGGCGTCTCATCGTCATTCAAATATTCAATTTCAGTGTGCTCATGGGAATCCTGTGGTATTTCTTGTATACACCGGTTTTAAAGCTTCTTGCAGATCGCGAAGAGAAAATCAAGAAAGGTGTCGCTGACGCTGAATTTGCAACCCAAGAGCGCGCTCATGCTGAAGCTGAAAAAGCGGCATTGATTAAAGAGGCACATGTCGAAGCGGGGCACATTTACGTTCGAGCTACTGCGAGTGCAGAAGAGAAAGAAAAAGCACTCATGGAGGATGCGCACAAGAAAATTGCACGTGACATCCAGAGTGCAACGAAACTCGCTGAAGAAATCAAAGCAAAGGCAATTAAAGACAGTGAATCTGAGATAGCAAAAATTTCGCTTCTCACTGCAGAAAAAATCCTTAACGCAGAACTTTCAAAGTAAATATGCATGCAAAAGAGTACATCGAAGCCGTAGAGCAACTCCTCGCACAAGGAAAGGATATTGATGTACTTCTCGGAGAATTGAAGCGGGTGCTCACACGTCGAGGACTTCTCAAGCTATACCCACGTATACTGCGAGGCCTCATTGAGAGCATCATGAGAACTGAAGCGCTTGAGACACCACAGGTCGTCGTCGCTCGCACTCAGGATCTTGAAAGACAGAAACACGACATACAAAAAGCACTTCGTTCTATCGGGGAACAGACATCATACGAAATACACGTCGACCCCACCATCATCGGTGGACACATCACTACGGGAAGAGGAAAACGCATTGACCAAAGTTACAAGAGCACCTTATTACACGCATATCACAACCTAGCAGATTAATATGAGCACCATAATTGAAAGAATTAAAAAGGAACTCGAGACTATTGCCCCACAGGCGTCAATTGAAGAAATTGGAACTGTCGTTGCGGTCGGCGATGGTGTCGCAGAGATTGAGGGTATCCAAGACGCAAAGATGATGGAGATGGTACTCTTTGACGACACCGATGGTACCTCACTTCAGGAGAGCATGGAGCACACGCATGCGCTTTTTGGATTGGTGCTCAATCTTGAAGAGGAATCGGTAAAAGTGGTGGTTCTCGGGGATGCGTCACGTGTGTGTGAAGGTATGCTTGTGCGTCGAACAGGGAAATTGCTCAGTATCCCAGTTGGAGATGCTATCGTTGGCCGTGTGGTCAATCCACTCGGTGAAGTACTCGACGGAAAAGTGATGTACACCAAGGAACGTGATATGGCGATTGAACGTGTTGCCTATGGTGTGATGGATCGTTCTGCGGTAAATGAGCCTATTCACACGGGCATTAAGGCAATTGACTCGATGATTCCAATTGGAAGAGGGCAACGTGAGCTCATTATTGGAGACCGCGCAACAGGAAAGACGATTGTGGCGATTGACACCATCATCAATCAGAAATTTGAACCAAAAGAGACTCGTCCGATTTGTATTTATGTTGCGATTGGACAGAAGGAGTCAAAAACTGCACGTATTATGCAGACACTGAAGGAGCATGGTGCGCTCGAATACACCGTTATCGTATCGACGTCCGCTGCAGACCCGTCTCCACTCCAATTCCTCGCGCCATTTGCGGGCGCGGCGATTGGTGAATATTTTATGGAAAAAGGTCAAGACGCACTCATTGTCTATGATGATCTTTCAAAACATGCGGTTGCGTACCGTCAAATGTCGCTCCTCCTTCGTCGTCCACCAGGACGTGAGGCGTACCCGGGAGACATCTTTTACCTTCACTCACGACTCCTCGAGCGAGCTGCAAAACTTTCCAAAGAACTTGGAGGAGGCTCTCTCACCGCACTTCCTATTATTGAAACACAGGAGGGTGATGTGTCAGCATACATCCCAACAAACGTGATTTCTATTACCGACGGACAGATTTTCCTTGAGACTGACCTCTTTAACAAGGGTATTCGCCCAGCACTCAACGTGGGTATCTCGGTGTCACGTGTGGGCTCATCAGCGCAGACAAAGGCAATGAAAAAGGTTGCAGGAAAAATTCGTCTCGAGCTTGCGCAGTTCCGCGAGCTTGAAGCATTCATGCAGTTTGCGGGAGATCTCGATGAGGATACGAAAGCACGTATTGAAAGTGGACGCCGATATACAGAACTCTTGAAGCAAGATCAACATGACACGATGCCATTCTACGTACAGGTGATTTCAATTTTTGCCGCAAACAATGGCATTCTTGATGGCGCACCTATCGAACGGGTACACGCTATTGAAAAAGAATTTCTTGCCATGATTGAACGAGACAAGTCGACACTCATGAAACAAATCGAAACAGAGCGAGCGCTTTCAGATGATTCTATTGCAGAACTCACTGAAGCAATTCCAATGTTTAGGAATTCATACGCGCACCTCTACCAATAACACCTATGGCGCTTAAGCTCATAAAAAACAAAATAAAGTCGACAGAACGCACGAGTAAGGTCACGAAGGCGATGGAAGCTGTGTCTGCGGTGAAAATGCGTAAAAGCCAAGAGCGCGCGCTTAAAGGTCGTCCTTTTGCAGAAGCGTCACTTCGAATTCTGGAAAATATTTCACGAAGTCTGGATGTGCAGCATCATTCGTACCTCATGAGTGACATGGGCACACATGATTGTTTGATTGTGGTCACCGCTGATAAGGGTCTTGCAGGAAGCCTCAATAGCACCGTCCTCAAGGAAGCGAGTCTTTTCCTCTCGACTCGTGAGAAAGACGCTGTTGAGGTGGTGTGCTTTGGAAAGAAAGCCTACGAGTATTTTGTAAGACGTGGTTTCGCAACACCGAGGCACTACGTCAACCTGAGTGATAATGTGAACATCGAAGATATGGAAGAGGTTGTATCATTCATCACTGAGAATTTTAAAGGTGGTAAGTACCGAAATGTGCACCTCATTTACCAACATTTCGTATCGACATTCGAACAGCGATCAACAACACGGCAAGTGCTCCCCATCAACTATGAAGATGTTCGTTTCATGATTCGGGATATTTTGCCAAAGCAAGGAAAATTTAGTGATCATACAAAAATGCAGTTTTCGCCAGTGTATACGATTGAACAAAATTACGAAACACTTTTCG
Organism: uncultured Candidatus Saccharibacteria bacterium; assembly: GCA_964508585.1. Taxonomy (GTDB): domain Bacteria; phylum Patescibacteriota; class Minisyncoccia; order Phycocordibacterales; family UBA918; genus Damh-18. The sequence goes on along the minus strand of CAZDUC010000045.1, from coordinate 216 downwards.
ATTCCATCTTCCGCTCACTCGTTGAAATTATGCTCTACCATGCACTTCTCGAGTCGAAAGCGAGTGAACATTCAGCCCGCATGGTCGCCATGAAAAACGCAACAGACAAAGCAAAGGACGTCACAAAGATACTCACCCTACAGTACAACAAAGAACGACAGAGTGTCATAACCGCAGAGGTGTCGGAGATAACCGGAGGAATCGAGGCGATGAAGA
>CAZDUC010000044.1:0-7610 GCA_964508585.1 uncultured Candidatus Saccharibacteria bacterium | reverse complement strand
GAATAGCGAGCCGGTTCGATCATGAACTGATTGAAGGTCCGAGCAGAAGACTGCAAGATACGATCGCGTTGAAGCGAGGCATACAAGCCGTTCATCTGTTCGAAAAAGGTTTTAAAACCCCCTTGCTCGAAAAGCAAAAACGAATCATTAACACGAAAGACGATGGTCCCGTGTGTTTCAGTCTTCACGTTCTCCTTTGCCGGACTAACGATAGCATCGAGATCCATTAAGAGTGGCTTGCGAGAGACGACCGCTGTCGGCTGGACGCGTGGATCGATATTAACCCAGCCTTCGCCAGGTCTCACGGTCCGCACGACTTTGCCGTAGCGCGAAAAGATTTGATCCACCCCCGGAATACCGCGATGGAGATTGCTGCGCAGAAAACTGACAGCTACCCAAACGGTATAAAGAATCAGGAGAGTGAACCAGGTGAAGATACTAAATGCTTCCCACTGCTCGAGCTGTTGCATCCACTCGATGCCAAATCGCTCGCCTGGGAGAAATCCGAACGGCCTTTGAAACTTGAAGAGAATGAGAATGGGAATATAGCCCAGTAGCTTCGCTACCAGTGAAACCCACATCATATTGATACCAGTGACGTTCACGATGCCGATCGTCTTACCCGACTCGTTCATCGTAGCGCACTTGGCAATGGCAGAATTGAAACTGCCCGTTGATTCTGTTACGTCCATACCCATGGAAGACTCCTAAAGAATTGATTTGCTGTTGTTTTTTTACTACAGAATCAAAGTTTTACAACGTTACATTGTATTACCTCACATTATGTTTGATTGAGAAATGAAGTGATTTGTCAAAGATCCACTTCTGCCAGTAAGAAATAAAGCATGAAAATAAATATCTGTCAATAAATGCGGCCTGAATTTGCACTCTGATTGCACAGTTCACTCCTTCATAAATAGCTGTAATCTGCTTAATGTGATAGTAAACATAATAAGCACTATGTGTTCTTGATTATTTATTTTCTATACTTCTTATGAAAATTCTCTTTTGAAATGCAACTTCTAGTAACATAGAAGATATGAAAACACTGAAGCGAAAATCATTTAAACACTTGACCCAATACGAACGAGACCGGATTGAGAAGCTCCGTTTCCACCGAACCAGTCTGGTTGATATAGCGAAGATATTAGGTAGAGACAAAGGTACTATCTCACGCGAGATCAAGAAACATACCAACAAACACCATCGCTATAAGGCTGGAAAGGCCCAGGAGTTGGCAGAGGAAAAGCGGGTTGGTAGCAAAGTAGTCGGGATGAAGATTGAAGGTGATCCAGATCTAAAACAACATATTATCAGTGAACTCAAAAGACTACGGTCACCAGACGAGATAGCTGGAAGAATGAAGCGAGAAGGGGTAACTCCCCGGGTTGGTACTAATGCCATATACAAATGGCTCTATAGTGAAAACGGAAAGCCATACTGCCAGTATCTCTGTACCAGGAAGACTCGGAAGCTTAAGCAATCAAGGCTAGGAAAACGTACTCTCATACCAAACAGAATATCAATCAAACAAAGGCCAGTTGATACTTCACAGATACACGCGGAGAGTGATTTGTTTGTCTCACCGACCAGGCTCCACTCTAAACCAGTTGGGCACTTAGTGGTACTGCCTGATACTAAGTTATTGGTCGGTACCTTTCTCCCAAACAAGTCACCAAAGACGATGGTTGATTCGATACACCAAGTTGAAGCTCTACTACCAATAACCACTTGGACACTTGATAACGGTATCGAGAACGTTTACCACGAACAGTTTGGTGTTCAAGCGTACTTCTGTACCCCAGGCAGTCCCTGGCAGAAGCCACACGTGGAGAATAGTATTGGACTCACTAGGCGCTGGTTTATGCCTAAAGGTACCAATCTAGAGATAGTACCCGAAGACACCTTCCAATCAATGATTCATGTGCTTAATCATAAGTACCGAAAGTCACTTGGTTATGAGAGTGCCTACGAGCGGGCACTCAAGCATGGTATTATTAAGAAAATTCCGAGGTTATCAAAACAATCTGCAGTTGCATTTAGATAGACAATTTACCTTAATGGCTATTTGACTTTTGTCGGTTTTCATCTATTATTGTAAGTACACAGGAAGTCGGCTCTACCAGCCGGCATTTTTGTTGTAAAAATTATAAAGTTTTAAGGAGGAATACCTCCATTGAGACGATGTGTTGGTCAGTTGAATACCCCATCCCATTTTTTGTTTCGGGCTCGTGCTACATCTGCCTATTCGGCACGCACTTCGCCCAAAATGGGATAAGGTCTAAGATTCACTAATTCACTTCGTTCATAAATGAATCTAAGATGTTTGATTTAAAAGTAATAAACTCTGTCCTCGACCAAATGGAGGATGAGCGTGGTATCGGGCGAGAAAAGATGATTGATGCAATCGAGCAGGCACTTGCGACCGCGTACAAGAAAGAGTTTGGAAAGCGTGGCCAGATTATTCGTGCACACTTTGATATCGGGACGGGCAATACCGTCTTCAATCAAATAAAGATTGTTGCCGATGACACCACGGTCCGCATTGATGAGCAAGTTGACCATGAAGCAGAAAGTGACGAGCGACATTCCCATGAGGAGGAAGCGCCTATTGTTGACGGCGACCTTCGTGTACGATTTGATCCAGAAAAACACATCCTCATAGAATCTGCACGACTTATTAAAAAAGATGTTACGGTTGGTGATGAACTCACGTTCCCTCTTGAACCAAAGGATGACTTTGGCCGTATTGCTGCACAAACAGCAAAACAGGTCATCATTCAAAAAATTCGCGAGGCCGAAAAAGAATCAGCGCTCAAAGAATTTGGGCAAAAGGAAGGTGACATCATCATCGGCCATGTGCAACGATTCGAACGTGGAAATCTCTATGTCGACCTTGGTCGTGTTACCGGCGTCATGCCCTACGATGAGCAAATTCCTGGGGAACGATTTCGTCCCGGAGAGCGCGTTCGTGCATTACTTATCGCCGTTGATGAAACACCTCGGGGCATTTTCCTCAAACTCTCACGTGCACATCCTGACTTCCTCGCAAAGTTGTTTGAAATAGAGGCACCAGAGTTACAAAACGGTTCTGTTGAAATCAAAGCAATTGCACGCGAGGCTGGTTCTCGTTCAAAGGTTGCGGTCTGTGCACATGATGACCACATCGATCCTGTGGGATCAATGGTGGGCCAGCGTGGTGTGCGCGTATCGACTGTAATGAGCGAACTCGGGGGAGAAAAAATCGACATCATCGAATGGTCAAACAACCCTATTGAGTTTATTGAGGATTCACTTTCACCAGCACAAGTACTCAATGTCGTCATTGAGAGCGAAGCTGGCACTCGAGATGATGACAACCGCGGACACTCTGTGGTCACCGTTGCACCAGATCAGCAATCTCTCGCTATTGGACGCGGTGGACAGAATGTACGCCTTGCAGCAAAGCTCACTGGATGGAAAATTGATATCATCTCAACACGTGTTCCTGAAACACAAACAGCAACCAATGAAGAAGGTGTCGAGACTGACATCGAATAATTGCACACTTCGTTATTCACGTTAACACAACACACTCTATTATATGAATCTACTTCATGATATTCCTGCAGGAACAGCAGAGGTAATGAACGTCATTATTGAAATTCCAAAATTCTCGAAGAACAAGTACGAGATAGACAAAGAAACAGGAATCATTGCGCTCGATCGCGTCATGCACACAGCGCAGGATTACCCATTCGATTACGGGTTTGTTCCACAGACACTCTTCGATGATGGGGATGCGCTCGATGTGGTACTCCTCACCACACACCCACTCATGCCCGGCATTCTCGTTAAAGCTCGACCAGTTGCCATTATGGAAATGATTGATGGTGGTGATCGAGATGACAAGGTGGTAGCGGTGCCAGTAGACGACCCACGTTTTGCTGAGGTGCAAGATCTTGCTGACCTTAACAAGCATTTTGTGAAAGAAATGAGTCACTTCTTTGAAACATACAAGAAAATTCAAAACAAAGAGGTGAGTGTTGGTGAGTGGCACGGAAAGGCTGTCGCACGAGAAGCATTCACGAAAAGCGTCGAGGCATACAAAAACGAAAAAACAAAGTAGCGTCACGTCCGACGTGTGTACAAACAACCGAGCCTGAGTGGCTCGGTTGTTTTATACTTAGGAGTAGGAACACGTACACACTCTACCGTATCAATCACCACTTATTTTAGCTATGTCTTACCTTCGTACTCCATGCTCATACGTCCTTGTTGTACTCGTCTTTGTATATGGTGTACACGTTGCCACACTTTTTGCAGAAGAACTCGCAACCTCAACGACAACTACTACCGAAGCGATACAGATGAATCCGCCTGAACAACAGCAGAGTGCCGTTCGTGAAAACCGTACAACCACGATCACGCGCGCGTTCCAAGACCGCATCATCAACCTCATTCGAAATATTCAGACACGCCTCTCTGCGGCAATTGAACGCATGGACAACATCATCACCCGTCTCGAATCGCGTATGGCAAAAATGAAATCACTCGGAATCGACACCACGCCCGCAGAATCAAAATTATCTCTTGCAAAAGAGTCATCCCTGCGTGCCCATGATGCACTTACCTCCGCTCGAGGTACTGAGATAAGCATACGAAGCGCTACACCCCAAGAAACATTTAAGACAATCCGGATACAACTCATCGAAACACGTGACCATATCAGACAGACACATGCACTTCTGAAGGAGACGAGTTCAGCACTCAGAGAAGCAATGCGTGCCGGAAGTACACCACAAACACTACCCGAAGCCACATCATCATCCGAGAACAATACCCAAGCAACTACTACTCCATAACTCACAACACGTATCTATGAACGATAACCATGAAGACATGCACACACCTGAGGATTCCCTTATCCACCATACGCACTTTGGTCCAATTCTTGGAGTACTTCTCATTGCACTCGCACTCATTCTGGGAGGGCTCGTGTTCTGGGGGAGCAGATTACCGCACGAAGTGCCAAATCTAGAAGAATCTATTCCAAACAATGAACCGGAAACACCACGCGCAACTGCTGATGCACAAATACTTGAGACACTGAGTCCTTCAGACGAACTCGACGCCATTGATGCTGACCTATCGAGCACCAATCTTGATTCACTCGACACAGAACTCAACACCATCGACGCAGAACTTGGATCGGCCATGGGCCAATAAATAGCAAGGGAGCAAAATCCCCGGCGCGCTTCGCGCGCCGGGGATTTTGTTGCAATTCAAGCATTCCCGTGTACACTATTCCCGTTATGAAAGATGAAATACATGTCGATGTCACTATCGAAAAAAAGCCTGGTTCACTCGTCGTGATTATCGGGGAACTTCCGTATAGTGCCCTCGAAAAACACCGAAGTACTGCCGTTCAGGCATTAGGAAAAGACCTCGCGATTGATGGTTTTAGAAAAGGGCATGTCCCAGAACAGATACTTGTCCGTACCATTGGCGAGATGGCACTCATTACTGAAATGGCTGAGTATGCTCTCAAGGAGTATTACCCACGCGCCGTGAAAGAGCACAAACTCGACATTATTGGATACCCCCAAATCGGTATAACAAAAATTGCAAAAGATAACCCGCTCGGATTCACCATCACCGTTGCCGTTGTCCCAGACATTACTCTTCCTGACTATTTTGGAATTGCCAAAGAACTCAACACAAAGAAAGAATCCAAAGAGGTGACTGATGATGAGGTGACAAAGCAGATCAATGACATCCTCCGCCAAAAGGTCGCGTACGAACGGTTGCAAGAAAAAGCACAGCATAAAGAACCGCATGTACATTCAGACACTTGCGACCACGATCATGATGAGACTGAAAGTCCTGATGCACCGATTGAAGATGCAAAAGATATTCCCCTTCCCGAACTCACCGACGAGTATGTAAAAACATTTGGGAAAGAAGGACAATTCACCGGAGTTGAAGATTTCCGAACAAAGATTCGCGAGCATCTTACCCTCGAGAAGTCTCGAGAAGTGGATTCGAGGCATCGTGCAAAAATTACTGACGCAATCATCGAAAAGACAACCATTGATGTCCCGAAAGTACTCATCGATGCAGAAATTGGCCAGATGTTTGCGCAAATGGAGAGTGACCTCACTCGTGCTCAACTCAACATAGACGACTATCTCGCACATGTGAAGAAAACGAGAGAAGATCTCATACAAGAATGGACCCCAAATGCAACCACTCGCGCAACGTTACAACTCGTGCTCAATGCAATTGCAGAGAAAGAGCATATCCTTCCCGATGCAGAAGCGCTTGAGCTCGAAGTGTCCCACCTCATGGAACAGTACAAGGACGCAGATGAGAAAAGAGTGCGCGTCTACATTGCCTCAGTGCTTACCAATGAGGCAGTGATGAAGAAACTGGAGGAAGTTACATAAGTAGTAATCGACACGACATAATCCCCCGCGATTCCTCTGGAATCGCGGGGGATTATCGTCATATCATCTTATACCATCCCCAATTAACCAAACAATAATACTGAACGCAGAGAGTCACACTCTCTGCGTTGTGGTGCATAGATTCTCTTATTCTTGACATGAATACAGGTAATACAGTTTTTACAAAAAATCACTGTAGTGTGGTACAAAGATTAATTAAAAATTCTGTAGTAGACTCACTTTTCAAGGGAAAGAGTGGTTATTGTGTATGGCCTATGTCAGTCAGCAAAGACGAAACGTGGGTAAGTATATGTGATGATGATCTTCCCTTGTGGAGTACGCTACACAAACAGCCTTTGACTCGCGTATACTATGCATACTAAAAGTTTAAAAAGTACATATGAATTTAACCCACACAATCACATCACGTGTCGTCCTCACCACACTCATCGCAAGCCTCATTGGTACCTTGTTCATCACCATACCGCAATTCTCTCGAGCGTCAGAGAATGGAAGCACTGATGATTCAACAACAGTATCAACAAAGAAAGTGAAGAAAGTGAAGGTCGATGCGGTGTGTATGCAAACTGCCATTGATACGCGAGAAGATGCTCTCATCTCATCATGGGAAAAGTTTGCTTCAAGCATGAAAGATGCACTCAAGGTACGAAAGACTGCTCTCCACGCTGCATGGGGATTAAGTGACGTAAAAGCACAGAACAAAGCAGTTGCTTCAGCATGGAAGGAATATAAGAAATCATCCCATGAAGCACACAAGGCACTCAAGTCTTCTCGCAAATCAGCATGGGACGCTTTCAAAAAGACTACAAAAACAAGTTGCAAAGTGTCTATACCAAAAGACGAAGCCCTGAGTACTGACTCATCTGGATCAATCTCACTCTAACATCGCATTTCAAGTGCAAAACAGTCGCCCTTCGGGCGACTGTTTTTGTGATTAAGCTCCACCAAACAAAGTCATCAAACTGTGCTGAGTGACTGTGTCTGCAAAGGCTCTGCTGGTAACTCTGGATCACTTTTGGTAGTATCATGTACAGACATACCCCACTCGAATCTTTGTTCTCAGCGTGGAATGCATCATATATATATTAGTTAACCAATATCTTATCTATGGAAAAAGAATCAACAATCAATAGTTACCTCGTCCCAATGGTTATCGAGAAA
>CAZDUC010000043.1:0-7751 GCA_964508585.1 uncultured Candidatus Saccharibacteria bacterium | reverse complement strand
CCCTCAAAAATTTATATTGGGGGGGGGTGGTCTTGGGGGCCCGCGTGCCCCCGGCGGACACCCCGGGCGTGACCCCACCCGGGTCCAGCCGCCCCGCCCCCCCCCGCCCCCCGCGACATCACCGAGCGTCACCGCCATCGGTACGAGGTGAATCCTGCATACATTGAACGTCTCACTGAAAAAGGGATGGTCTTTTCTGGGACTTCTCCGGATGCTGAGCTTATGGAAATCATGGAACTCCCCGAAAACGTGCATCCATTTTTTGTCGGGGTACAATTCCATCCGGAGTTTCATGCTCGACCGCTCTCCCCACATCCACTCTTTACTGCGTTCATTAAGGCGTCGTATGAGCACAAAAAAGGATAACGTATTTTCTATTGAAGGCAAGGTGTGGCTGTACCCAGGAGAAACTGCATCATGGCATTTTGTTTCACTCTCAAAGGAGTGTTCAAAGGTGATACGGGAACGTTTTGGAAGTTTGTCAAAAGGGTGGGGCTCGCTTCCCGTTAGTGTGGCGCTTGGGGAAACTTCATGGCAGACGTCAATGTTTCCTGACCGGAAAGCAGGAGTATACATGATTCCACTTAAAGCGGTGGTGCGTTCCCGCGAGGGTGTTGCTGAAGGAGATACAATTACACTCACGGTACAGGTGGGGGTGTAGTTTTGGTGAACCAAAATTTGATACAACGTAATTATGATATAGTAGAATACATATGAATACTTCAAAAATTCTTGTAGTCGATGATGAAGAGGATTTACGAGAGGCACTCCGTACGTCACTCACCTCAGCGGGGTGTGGTGTCGTTGTTGCGAAGGATGGGGCAGAGGGGCTGAGTCAGGCACTTGCATACAAGCCAGATTTGATTCTTCTCGATATCAATATGCCGAATATGAATGGACATCAGGTACTTCGTGAATTACGGAGAGATGCTTGGGGAAAGAAGGTGCCAGTTATATTGCTCACCAACGCCGATGATGCGACCAATATCACTCAGGGCGTCGGACTACAAGGCGATGATTACATCATTAAGTCGCAAACCAGTCTTGAGAGCATTACTAAGAAAGTGAAGCAGTACTTGGCTGGGTATCACGATTAGACACCTGAGGATATTTGAGGACATTGATAGTCCGATAGAGGCTATGTGTTTGCTGTACAAGGAAGTAGCTTTCAAAAGTGATGTGCATAGTATAATGCTTGTTCATTTATAATAACTATATTATTATTTAATATAGTTATATAGATATTTAATATAAATATCTATATAGATATTATAAAGTATTAACTCAATATACTATGATTGATACAGGAAGCACTGCGTTTATGCTCGTGGCCACAGCACTCGTGATGCTGATGACGCCCGGGCTTGCGTTTTTTTATGGAGGATTGGTATCACGAAACAATGTTGTTTCGGTGATGATGCAGAGTTTTGTATCAATGGCATGGACGACATTTCTATGGTTCGCGGTGGGGTACTCACTCACGTTTAGTGGTGATGTATATGGCATTATAGGTAATCTCGATCATGCATTTTTGCAAGGAGTATCATTGACTGACATTACCAGCACTGGCATTCCTCTCCTTGTCTTCATTGCGTACCAAATGATGTTTGCGATTATCACTCCCGCACTCATCACTGGCGCATTTGCGGGTCGGGTACGTTTTGTGCCATACATGATCTTTCTCACTGCATGGCTTCTCTTTGTCTATTTTCCGATTGCGCACATGGCGTGGGGAGGTGGACTCTTTTCGCAGTGGGGAGTGCTTGATTTTGCAGGGGGGACCGTTGTGCATGCAACGGCTGGATTTGCAGCACTCGCGTCGGTCCTCTTTGTGGGACGACGGAAGGATGCAAAAGACACACCGCACAATCTCCCATTTGTTGCACTTGGAACAGCGCTCCTATGGTTTGGCTGGTATGGATTTAACGCGGGGTCGCAGTTGAAAGCAGATGAAATTACTGCACTTGCCTTCCTCAATACCGATATTGCAGCGTCAGTTGCAGGGCTCGTATGGCTCTGTATTGCATGGGTAAAGACAGGAAAGCCAAGTTTTATTGGTCTCCTCTCAGGAGCAGTTGCTGGACTCGTTGTCATTACCCCTGCTGCGGGATTTGCTACTCCTGGCGCAAGTGTGATTCTTGGCATCATTGCGGGTGCGGGATGCTACTACGCAGTACAGTGGAGAAAATCAAAATCATTTGATGATGCGCTCGATGTGTGGGGAATACACGGAGTTGGTGGTGTGCTCGGGGTCATTTCACTCGGTATATTTGCATCCACGAGTGCAAACCCTGCTGGAGCGGACGGGCTTCTTAGTGGAAATGTCTCATTCTTTGGTTTTGAAGTACTCTCTGTACTGATTGCAACGGCATGGGCATTTGTGTTTAGTTACTTCGCACTTTCGGTGATTGATAGGTGGACACCGGTGCGTGTAACGGTTCGTGAAGAAATGGAAGGGCTTGATTCGTCGCTTCATGGGGAGGAGGCGTATGTGAAGTAGAAAATAAATAATAAATAATAAATAGGAAATAGAAGATAGGAAATAGAGAATAGAGAATAGAGAATATGGAAAAGAGAATATGGGAGAGAAAATAGGAAATAGAGAATAGAGAATATGGAAAAGAGAATAGAAAATAGAGAAAAGAGAATATGGGAGAGAAAATAGGGAATAGTAAATAATTAATTTGATTTTACACTATGGATACGACAAAACTAGCTAAGTTTCTTGAGTTGAGCTATGACGAACTTGAAGAGCGGAATCTTGATATGCTCGGGAAGCTTGAGACAAAGAGCGATGAAGAACTCGAAAAAGAGTATTCGGCATTCTTGAGGAGTGAGAAAGCGATAAAGGCAGTGACCATTTGTTTTTCAAATGTTGAAGGACGATTCCACATGCTTGACTACGATAAGACATTTTTCCTCAGTTCGTATGAGAATCTCACCTTTGATGGCTCATCGATTCGGGGATTTAGTGAGCTTGGTGAGTCAGATCTGAGGCTCAAGGCTGATTGGGGAAGTATGCGTCTCGTTCCTGCGGATGTGTTTGGCTCGGGAAAAGTGATTATGTTTGCAGAAGTGCATGATATCCACCACACCCCATACCCAACCGATTTTCGTGCACAGCTCAAAAAGTATGTGGCAGAACTTCTTAAAAAGAAACAACTCGTGCCACATCTTGCTGCAGAAGTCGAAGGATTTTTGGTGGCAGGGAAGGATGCAGAGCAGAAGTACGCACAGGAAAAGCCATTTGAGCTTATTTCCTCAGGAGGGTACTACCACTCACTACCACTCGATGGACTGAAACTCTTCATCGATAGAGCCGCTGAGGTACAACGCGCAATGGCATTTAAGAATGAGAAAGATCATCCAGAGGTTGCACCATCGCAATTTGAACTCAACTTCTCATACATGCCAATTGTGCGCGCGTGCGACAACATTCAACTCTACAAGCTCGTGTGCAGGCAGGTTGCAGAAAACATGGATATGACTGCGACGTTTCTTCCAAAGCCCGTTGTTGGCATTAACGGAAGTGGCATGCATATGAACCTATCACTCGCAAAAGAAGGGAAGAATGTGTTCTATGATCCAAAAGGTGAAGATGGACTTTCAAACATTGCATGGGGGATGATTTCACGCATTCTCAATCATGCGCCAGAAATTAGCCTTGTCCTCAACTCGAGCGTGAATGCGTACAGGCGGCTTGATCCAAATTTTGAAGCGCCAAATCAAATAAAAGTCTCCTCACGAGATAGGGGATCAATGATTCGGATTCCGACAGGAAATGAAAAAACCGCACGCATTGAGATTCGCTCGGTAGCACCGGACGCAAACCCATACCTCACCTCACTTGTTCTCCTGAAAACAGGGCTTGAGGGTGAACCACTTGAAAAAGAAGAAGGGAAGCGTGATCGCGTGCGATTTCTTCCGGGCACCATTAATGATGCAATCCGTCTGTATAAACAGAGCGATTTTGTGGCAACAATTCTCGGCGAAGATGCAAAAGAAAAGTACCTCAGTTTTAAGCAAATTGTCGCTGACCGCAGTCCAAGGGAATTGGGTACGGTGGTGAAGACAAGTGAAGCCATTTATCACCATGAGGTGACAAACCAGGTCCTGTGGCATAGATTTTAGTATATACGAGTAGTACAGTAGGTGAAACACAGTATGACCTTGGCATGGTATGCCGAGGTCATACTGTGTTTTGTGGGATTACTTACCTCTGACCCAAAAAAGCAACCATTACGTTCAGTAGGATATCTTTGATGTATGGTATCGCAGTTTGAGGCTGTGAAGAGAGGTCCCACAAAGCGACGCTTTTATAATCATAGTTGTCGCGTAGTTCTTTATCCATACCAGAAAGTGAACCCGCAATACCTTCATCTAATCTCTGATTTGGTTCATTTAATTGAGCAATGGCGTACAGTTCGGAACCATCAAACCAAAACCCTCCACAGGCGGGGCATTGTTCAATGCCAATGTGATGCGCTATACCACTATAGTGTTTCCTCATAGCCACACTATCAAGTGGACATAATTGTTCTCCTTCACTCCAAAATTTTTTTGGCCCCGTTTTTCCGTCTGTTGTTGCTACCAACCAATTTTTATACGTTTTATTGTCATCGGTACTAAGGTGTAAAATAAGTGGTGCCAGTTCAACCTTATCAATCCAAACTCCTTGGCATTTTTTACAAATATCGATATGTATATCAGGTTGAGGACTGAGTGTGACTGTTGTGTGTTCGAGAGAGGAACTATCTTTTGGACATTTCATTTTTTAAGTATATCAGTCTCATACAGAAGACAACAGAGAAGTGTTCTTGAAAGAAGAGTGATTTCAAAAATTTGAACGAAAAAAGCGCCGTACCAATGTGGTCGTGCGCTTATACCAAGAAATCACGTTTCCATTATTCCTTGATGAGTTCTAGCAACGTCTTGTATACGAAGGAGTGCCCCACCCACCCATTCCTTCGTGGAAAGTGAGCGTTTACTCCCTCCAGAAAAAGTACCTCAGCATACTCCTGCGAATCCGCAGACACTCCAAGGACAGCGTTTGCATTCTTGCCCCCATTTTCAAATTTGGTGGCAAATTGACTGCCTACAAACACTGTGTGAGAGGAATAGCTTGGATCCATCGCGCGAAGCTTGGCAATTAGGGCATCCAGATTGCACACAGCGACGCGATGCGAGAACCAACCTTTGCTTTCTGGCCACTCGCTTTTCGCCCGATTAAGCAGAAGACGCTTCGCGTCTTTCTTCGTATCCGCTTGAACGCAGATGACATCGTGCTTCCCCATGGGCACTGACGATTCCATGTATTTTGCAAAAATACTTCCTACGAAAAATTCCATTTCCAGCTCCCTCGATAAGAAAAACAGGTTTACACGTGAAAATTATCTCTTCACTAGACAATATCGCCGATAGTCAACGTAGAGCCATCTTTAATTTTTTTTGAGTACAAAAAGTGCTGTTACTTTTGAAATTTTAACATTCATTATAATTAGTGTCAATACTGACGCCCGTGAATTTCAAAATTCCCTAACCCTTGCATAAAGCCATAATTTGATAACTACGCAGTATTCGCACGTAGTGGAGTACATATTCTGGTACTGATTGGGAAATGAAGAGACAAGATGCGAATGCTCTTTGGGATAATCAAACACTGATTCTGTCTTCGAACGTTGTAGGAAGGGAAGTCCGTTATTTATGGGCAGTCTGTGTGTTGTGTGTCATGGGTTATCCCCCAATACGCATTGTTCATACACGATATATATATATACTTGAATGCATATGATGCCCACCTTTTCAAAGTACGCACAAATCTACCCAAGGAAGTTAGTCCTCCTTGGCATACTACTCTTCTTACTCGTCGGTGCACTCTGGGTGCATTTTTTTCTATCACCTCCCGTGACGGGAGTGCCGGTCGTCACTGAGCCACAGGCAGAATCATTTGAGTCGATGGTACAGAAGCAATTGCAAGCACTCAGTACCGGAGTAGATACACCACCATCAGAAGAAGCAGTCACCGCACAACTCGAAGCACTCACACCGAAAGAAGCAACCACACCAACCGAAGCAGATGTCACACAAACACTTACCAACCTTACTACAACTACTAACTAACACACTATGATGACACACAGTATTGCACAACCCAAAACCATACTCCACATCGTGGGAGGTATCGCCCTTGGGGTAACCGTGGGTATCGGCATGCAGATTGCGCTCGCGGCGCCATGGGCAGGTCCAACAGGTGCACCACCAGCAAATAATGTGAGTGGCATTCTCATCGACTCTCCACTCGCACAGTACAAACTCGGTCCACTTGGCATCAATACAAATGCGAATCCAGGAGCTGGATTCGGTCTCGTTGTTGGTGGAAACCTTGCGGTGGGAAAGGCCTATTCATTATCGACCGCTAATAATGATATTGGAACGACACTGGTGACGAAGGATTACTTGACTAAAACATTTATAGGGCCAGTTTCTGTAGGTGTGCAAAACAGAGTTCAAGGACCAGCTGTCGATGATTTTTTCATTAACTACTCAAATACAGACAATGGTGCAAGTGATGATTATGCATTATTGTATGCAGGGATCAACAGGAATGAGGTTGCAAAAGGTTACTGCACCCTTCCAGGCAATGCTGGAAGATGTGATGGAGGAGCTGGTACAGGATCAGCGGCTGGGGCACTAAGAGGAACTTCATATGGTTATGGTGGTAATTTTGGTATTGTCAGAAAAGGCGAGTTCTGGCAAGTTCAACATTTTGACTATGGTAATAATGGAGGAAAAGCATATATTGTGCAATATCCGATTGGATATTCACGTGTGAATATCTAATTAGTCACAAGAAATGTATACAGAACAACTAACCATTACCCCATAACCCTCACCCCATGACACACCTCACCACAAAAACAGCACTCAGTATCATATGCGGAGCACTTGCAGTTGGTGCAGTTTTCATGGGTATCTTCGGATACAGCGCCAATCGTGCAGAATCAAGTCCACTCGACAACCTCTCGGGGTACGCATGGAGTGATACCATTGGTTGGATTTCTATGAATTGTACAGACCCTGCTACCTGTGGTGCCTCAAACTACGGAGTAACCGTAGCACCCGCGGGTGATCTCTCCGGCTACGCATGGAGCGATAACATTGGATGGGTGAGCTTCAACCCTGCTGATGTTGCAGGATGTCCATCGGCCCCATGTGCACCCCGTATGGATAAGGGTACTGGCATCGTTACCGGATGGGCAAAAGCACTTGCTGGCGGTGGTCTTAATGCAGGTGGTTGGGATGGCTTCATCAGCCTCTCAGGAGCAAACTATGGCGTAACGGTTGCCGGGTGTGCCTGGAGTGGATGGGCATGGGGTGATATGGTTGTTGGTTGGGTAAACTTTGGAGGAAGCGGTGGTACCGTTATGGGATCGGGTGATGCTTGTGCTGTGTTAGCGGGTGACGTTATTACCGCTTCAGATTGTACTATTTCAGCGGGAAATAGCTCATGTAGCACAAACGTTTCATGGAACTCAGTCGGCTTCGTAGCTCCACGAGTTCTCAATGGAGGTGTACAATTCTCAGTCTTACCATCCTCAGGAATGAATCCGGTAGCACAACCTGTTCCATACAATAACGGTAATCCGACGCTGTTTGAGTTATATGATGGTGCTGTACAAAAGGCATCGGTGAGTGTGACAGCATCCTGTGCGCTCGGAACACGGTGGGACGGTAGCTCATGTGAAGGACCA
>CAZDUC010000042.1:0-7895 GCA_964508585.1 uncultured Candidatus Saccharibacteria bacterium | reverse complement strand
TCTGAGAGCCACCTCTCGGATTCGAACCGAGGACCTACGGTTTACAAAACCGTTGCTCTAACCAGCTGAGCTAAGGTGGCGAATGGTACGTGGTATATGTGTCTTGGTCGGTGCGTTCTACTGTCGGTTTTGTAACAACAAAGTGCGCATACGCGCACCGAGAGTATTATGAGAGAAATATCCAAAAAATGCAACCTCTATTGGTGTGGGTGTCCTTGAAGCATTTTTGCTTTGCGAATACGCTTCTCATCTTCCGTAAGCGCGTGTGCGGCTTTGTGGAGTGCAACCTCCTCGAGCTTCGTCCTTGTGTCACTTTCACGCTCTGCACGTTTTGCAAGTGTCTTATTGATACGCATGATATTCCGAAGCCCATGCTCAGCACGTCTCGTAAGCTCAAGTATTGAACGTAACAGCGAATGAAAGAGATAGTGCGCGACCTGTCTTATAAACACTCCTCCCACATAGTGGGATACTCGATGTATGCGTCTTGTCCAGGTGAGTACAAAAAAATCCATTCGCACACGGGTGAATTCAAAAAAACGAACACCTCGCCTCTTTTCATATGAAAAGAGTAGTGAAAGACATACCAAGACTGCGAAACTCGCATAGAGACCTGTAAGCGCAACACTCATGTTGCTATTTTACCGAAAGACGTGAAATTGCGCTAATGACAATATTCTCACCAAACTTCTGAATAGCGTTACTGACGAGCGTTTCAATGGTCTTGTCCTGATCTTTGATGAATGGCTGCTCGAGCAAAATACGATCTTTGAAATACGCATCAAGTTTGCCAGCAAGAATTTTTTCTTGCATGTCCGCTGGGCGATCTTTTACCTCTTCCAAAAATACCTCCTTTGCTTTGGTGATGATTTCTTCCGTTACCTCTGTGCGTGAGATGTAGGTTGGATTTTGTGCAGCAACGTGCATTGCAATCTCTCGCGCAAGTGCCGTAAATTCTTCGTTCTTTGATACAAAATCTGTCTCACAGGAAAGTTGCACAAGCGCAGCGACCTCATGGGTCGAATGTACGTAGCTCCCAATAGCTCCTGCATTAAGTTCACGATCAGACTTCTTAAGTGCGATTTCTCCTCCTTTCTTTTGGAGTATAATCTTAGCCTTATCCATATCACCCCCTGCCTCTTCGAGTGCTCGTTTGCACTGCATAACAGAGATGCCAGTAAGGTCGCGGAGTTCCTTAAGTTGTACTGATGTAATTTCCATAAATAAAAGAGCAAATAATGAATAACGAATAGATTAACAATTGTACGTCCTGTTATGTTAACGGCGTGCGTCCTCTCGGCGCACTGGTACTGGTGTGTATGCAGAAACACCATCGGTATATGCAGTCACTAACTCATCAAGGATGAACGAAACACTCCCCTGAAGCGCGTCGTTTGCAACAATCGGATATGCGATCGGTCGAATATTTGTATCTGAACTTGCGATAGCAATAATCGGAATCTTGAGAAAGGTTGCCTCCTCTACAGCAATAGAATCATGACGTGGGTCAACGATGACGAGTGCATGAGGAAGTCGCTCCATGTGCTGAATACCAGAAAAATTATGTGATAGTTTTGCAAGCTCACGTCCAATGACCACACGCTCTTTCTTTGTGTACTTTCGCTCAAGCTCTCCTGATTCACCCTGAGCGATGAGATCATTGAGACGTGCAACACGCTTCTTGATTTCAGAGAAGTTTGTGAGCATGCCACCCACCCAACGGTTGACGACATAGGGCATCTTTGCCTGCTCTGCATGTGCCTTTACAGTGACTGCAATCTCTTCCTTTGTCCCGACAAAGAGTATGTGCTTTCCTGCCTTCCCTGCCTCGGTACAGACCTCCTTTGCCTTCTCGAGTGAGAGCACGGTCTGTTCAAGGTCAATAATGTCTGTTCCCTGCTTATTTCCAAAAATAAATGGACTTGTCGTTGGATGTCTGCGTGATTTGGTAAAACCAAAATGCGCACCAACGTCAAATAGACGCTCGATAAGTGTGTTCTCCGATGTGTGATTTATATTCATATAATTAAAAAATGCGCTCAATTACTGAGCCAAAGGATAGTACCACGTCAGCACTTATTTCGCAATACAATGCTCATATCAAGACTTTTGCGCTTCGTTTGACTCTTTCACGACCACAGTATCAGCAAAAACCTTGAAGAAATGTTTCATTCGATGCATTGATTGTGTACATACATTTTCTAGGACAATTCGTCTTCTTCCTTTGTACCAGTTTCTTCACCGCTTACAGAATGCTGAAGTGTTGTCACAATACCAGAAAGATTACCCGCAAGTACCTCATGAATGTTGTGCCAAGATTCCTTGATACGATGATCGGTAATACGGTTTTGCGGGACATTGTAGGTACGTATCTTTTCAGAACGGTCACCGGTACCAATCTGTGAGTGTCGTGTCGCCGCATGCTTCCGTGCCTCTTCTTCTTCGTGTGCCATTTCGAGTTTTGCAATGATGAGTGTCATTGCCTTTTCTCGGTTCTTCAATTGACTCCGTTCAGACTGACAACGAACATCGATACCTGTCGGCCTGTGGATGAGTCGTACTGCTGTTTCAACCTTATTCACATTCTGTCCACCAGCACCACCAGAGCGAGAAAATTCCATATCAAAATCTGAGGGATTCACCTCAATCGTTGGCTTGCGTCGCATGGGGAGGATGACAACCGATGCGGTTGAGGTGTGAATGCGTCCCATCTTCTCTGTGACCGGAATACGCTGTACGCGATGGACTCCTGTTTCGTAGCGAAGCGCATCATAGACATCATTCCCTAATATTTCAAACGTTGCCTCTTTATATCCACCCTGTGCTGCTCGCGACTCGGATGCGGTCGTTGTGCGCCAGCCTCGGATCTCAGCATACTTGAGGTACATGAGTGCAAGCTCTTCTGCAAAGAGCGCCGCCTCTTCCCCACCCACACCAGCACGAACTTCGAGTAAGATTCCGTACGGCTTCGTCTCCTCCTCTTTTGATGCCTCAATAATATGTGCCATGTCGGTATAGAGATGGGTGAGCTGCGCATCGAGTGTTTGTATCTCTTCTGCGACGAGTTCAGCCATGCTCGGATCGTCTGCCATAGCAAGTGCCTCAACTCGCTTTGTATAGAGCGCGTCGAATTGCCCACAGAAAAACTGTGTTTTTGGGTTTTCACGAAAGAGGGTCAATTGTGTTTCATCGTATTCCATAGAGAGTACTATACCACCTCATTAGAAAAACGCCGGACTCAAGCTTCGCTTGAGTCCGGCGTTTTTCACTACGCCTTCTTCGTCCGAGTGGTCGCCTTTTCTGCACGAGCTTTAAAGCGCTCAACACGTCCTGCCATGTCCATCACCTTTTCTTGACCAGTATAAAATGGGTGTGATGCGCTCGATACGTCGAGAAACGCAATCGGGTATTCCTTCCCGTCTGTCCATGTCTCAGTCTTTTGTGTTGCAATCGTTGAACCAACGAGAAAACGCTCACCACTTGAGTTATCGTGAAAAATCACCTGTCGGTAGTTCTTTGGATGTATGTCTGCTTTCATAGTCGTGACACTATATCAGAATTCCTATTTTTGGCAAATATAAAAAGACGCGCAAGTAACCAGCGCGTCAAAATGTATCGAGGATATGAGGTCAGCTACCCATGAGCTCATCGGTATCATACCTGCCATCTTTCAGCATACCCACGAGCACACAGAGTCGTTCATAACATGCAATGATGCACGGGATAATGCTTACCAACATGATACTTGCAAGAAACAGTAGAATCACGATTCCTGGGAGGAACAGTAACCACTCAAGCCGGTAGGATGTATGGATGATTGCATGCATGAAGAGGTTAAGTGAATGGAAGACGACAAGAGACACCGTGGCTCCGAGCGTTACATTCGTTTCCTCCTCTGACTTCTGCTTTATCAGATAGAATAAAAATCCGAACACGTAGACCAGAATGACAATTGCCGTAAGCAGAATAGGTGCCAACATAAGTCTCAAAAATGGATTATGCCCCAGTCCAGTACCAAAAGCGGCGGCGCCAGAAAAAATTCCACAAAAATAGACGAGCGTTACATCTACGTTGAACAATGTATCCCAGATATACCGTACCGCAAAAACACAGAGCGGGACAATGACCACTAGCCCATGGCTCGTGATCATTGGCACCGTCAAGAGAAGTGCTTTCCCATCACCAACAGTGATTGATGTCTCTACTGCATACCCACCAATGGTAAGTGGTGGCATCCCTCCAAAAAGGAAGGAGGTACTGTAGAAACAGACCATGATAAACATTGCGACAAATGCCCAATTAAAGGCGTGGCTACGAGCATTTTCCATCTCAAAACCCTTTCGTAAATATGATTGACAAGGTGCTACTACTACATAGAACCGTACCACACATTTGAAACAGTGACAATATATGGATGTGTGCTCCAGATGCACCTACTGATTGTTCAAGAAATCGATATCATCCTGGTATGTCGTCGCGTGTCCGAGCACGCTTGATGCGTAGCCGAGTCCATACGTTGCCCAGTTGCCACCCGCGTAGTATCGTCCTGCAGCTTCGCGCTCTGCAGAGTACCCACCACGGCCAGCGCCGAGGTCCTGGAGGTAGAGTGCCGTTGCCATAATCGCATGTTGCGGATTCCATGGGTCACCAACGGAGACACCAAACGCGCTCGCGATACGTCCCTCATACCCCTTCCACGTCGATGGAATAAACTGCGTCGGACCCATCGCACCACCATATCCAAACGATTGTGGACACGATACGGGCGTCAGGTATGGGTCACGCCCAAGTCGCTTCATCATGTCGATAAAGTAGGGCACGTCTCTGTCGGGCTTCATCACGTTCGCAAAGGGCGTCCCGGTATTTTTTCCCTTCCCCGATCCGGTGGTTGCATCCACGAGAAGACACTGCCCTACATTCACCCCAAGGTTGGACTCTTGTCTCAGGATGCCCAGAATAAACGCGGCACGTACCCCTGTGTACCGCGCTGCCTCCTGCGCATACGCGAGGGCGTCCTTAAATGGAATACCTCCACCATCCACGCCACGAAGACGGAAGAGTGCCGCATTGATTTGGTTTGCTTTTGCTTGTCTATCTGCCACGATTTGCTCGTAAGACTTTGCTTCCTTTTTTGTCGCAGCGAGCAGATCGCGCTTTTCTTGTTCGGTCTTTGCGATGGTCTTCTTTTTGATTTCTACCTCATACTTTGCGTCCAGCTCTTGATCTTGAATAGCACCCAGACGATTTCGCTCTTCTTCAGTCTGTGCAATGTGCTGTCGCACCGTATTAAAATGATTTTCGAGTCCACGTTGAATTGCCATGAAAGAATCAAGGTCAATAAAGAAATCTGAGAGATTCTTGCTGTCGAGCACCACCTCGGCGAGTGAGTAGTCGTCGAGCTCATGGGTACGCCTGATGAGTTGCGCGAGTGATTCTTTTCCCTCATCAATGAGCACCTCAAGCTCGTCAATTTTGTTACTACTCACCTTGATATCTTTACTCAATTGCGATATCGCAATATTCTTTGCTTTTATCGTTGCCTCAGCGGTTTTTATTTTTGCAGTGAGGGCCTTCACATCACCATCGATAGTCGTCACCTTTTCGCGAGTACCACTGAGGATTCCCTGCCACTTCGCAATCTCAGCGTTGCAGAGTGCGAGATCAATTTTAAGTTGCTCTTCTGATTTTCCTGCAACATTGTCGTTACACGCATCCGGCACTCCCTGGCCACGGACAAAAGCTGGGAGTAAAAAACTTCCTGTGAGAAAAAGCACCCCGGTGACAAACATCCATCGTTGCATGACGTTCTCTAGTATAGCAGGGAGTAACGTGAGTATCTAGATACCGTGTCGAGAACACATACACTTTCCACAACACAGTCTATAACAAAAGCCCCAGAGGGGCTTTTGTAATGGACGATATAGCAACTTCTATTCTGCGGTCTCTACCTTTCCCTTCTTTTCAACTTCAATGGCACTCATATCAATCGCCCCTTCAGTTTCTTCCTCCTCGTCCACCGCCTGTACAAGCGCAACTACTTCATCTGGTTCGTGCTCAAGGGTAACGAGTGCAGGAATGACAAGGTCACTGATATGAATTTGCTTTTCAAAATCATCAAGCACTGACACGTCTACCATAATCTCCTTTGGAAGATTCGCAGGAAACGCTGTCACCTCTACTTCATGGAGTACTTTTGTGAGTGTTCCGCCATGCTTTGTTGCAGGAGCTTCACCAGTAAATTCGAGTGGGACAGAAACAGTAATCTCCTTCCCCGCCTCGACCGCATAAAAGTCAACGTGAATCATGCCACCGCGACGTGCATCAAAGGCAATCTCATGGACAATGACGTCCTTTGGTGTACCGAGTCCCGAGAGTGTAATAACGCTTGATTCTCCGGTCTGCTTAAAGAGTTTTTCAAACGCGACTCGGTCAATCGTGAGCGATACCGCTTCCTCTTTTGGCCCATACATAATAGCGGGAAGCTTTCCTTCCTTTCGCATCTGCACGAGATCCTTCCCGTGCTCGGTTCTTGTTTCTACGTTGAGTGAAAATGTCATATGCAATAAATAAATGTGATGACGACTACCATACCATACGTGCGGATAAATTCAACCTTGGTAGATATTGTCTCTTCAAATTCAGTATGGAGATATTTTCTGAGGAATAGAAAAAACGCCAGCCCTCCGGGCTGGCGCAGTCTGCACATACTTCACCATCACATGCGCAAATCTTCCTTGAGCGCCTGCTCAATTGCAGAAAATTCGAAAGGCCAATCTCCATATTGCGCAATAACTGCGCAAGCTGTACTTGGATTTTTCGAATAGCCGTCTTTTCTGATTACCAATATTGGATCCGGCTCAGAAACCCGAAAAGCGGCCTTGAGCGAAGTGAATGTAAGGAAATCCATTCGCTTCTTCGACTCCTTGAGCCGATTAAATTCGTCTTCTTCCATTGCAATCTTCTCATCAATAAATCCACTGATATCAATCGCATCTCCCTGGAGCGTGATTGATATGTCCATACCCCACCCGCGAACCTTCGCAAGAGCTTCGCCGAAAGTGGCGTCAGGAATCGGATACTTGACTTCCACCTTTTGAGCAGGCAACTGTTTAGCACTGCTGTAATTCGGAAAGAGTTCCTTCAAGAGTACGTCTCTCTTCCGTCCCTTGAGGTAGTATCTCACAGCTTTGAGCTTACATTGCGCATGCTCAAGAGCTAATTTATCGTAAGCCTTTCTTGGTCCAAGACCCCAGAAGTATCTACAATTCACCTTATCGCTCTGTGCGTTGGAGTACTTTTCAAACGCATCCAACGAGAGATACACCTTACCATACTCGTCCGGCCACAAGGTGTAGAGTTCGGCTTCGAGACAAATACGCGTCCATACCCGTTCGGGAAGTATCGCAATGATCGGAAGTTCTCTTTCCTTACAGAATTTGAGAAGATTATCCGCATCACCGGCCACCCTTTCGAGGTAGCGCATGTGGTCTCGCTCTTGTGCGAGGGCACGAGCAGCGTGGTGCACATCAAAACCGTAAATACTCTCACTGAGATCCTTGTCATCTCTGTGATTGATGTCATACCCCATGTCATTCAATTTCTGGTGGACGGCACTCGCATTCTGTTTTGCGTGAGCAATTGCCACTTTGGAGAGAGTGAAGATTGTACTACGTTCTGTAGCAGTGAGCATTGAAAACTCCTTCGATGTATTGTATAGGGAACAATCCCAGTGAGTACGCTACCACTTGTGTCGATTTTGTAAAGCGCCGTCCCAGCTTCGCTGGGACGGCGCTTGATCTCGGACTGATTCAACATCCTACTCCCGCACCACATGCTCAGGTTCCTCACCCGCGAGAAAATCAATGACATTTTGTGCCGCAATGACCGACATTTCT
>CAZDUC010000041.1:0-8228 GCA_964508585.1 uncultured Candidatus Saccharibacteria bacterium | reverse complement strand
TCAATACGGTCACCTTTTTTGAGGTACACGTACGCTTTTTGCAAGCCGTGTTGCATCATGTCTCGACCGCGCGAACGCGACATGGAGTGACGAGGTCTTTGGTGTACCATGTGAATCCGTGTTGGAGTCACATTGTAGAGTGCTTTGATAGCATCACGTACCTCATACTTATTTGCACCTTTTTGTACCTCAAATGTATACACATTTGATTCTCCAAGAAGTGCTGCCTTCTCTGTGATACGTGGTTTTACGATGACTGATGTCATGTGGCGTTCTACCACAAGACCAGATGACACTTTTGGTGTCGCTATCGTTTCTGGCTGTGTGGATGCATCTGCATCTTTCTTTCCAAACAATCCCATATTACGATGTGGTTATAGCCTTACGTACCGTCTTAGTAGCGACTCGCGCTTCAAGCGCTTTGAGTGCTTCCTCAGGTTTTGCGACTACAACATATTTATAGGTGAGTAATGCGACAGGGTTTACGTCCTTTGCACTCATGACGTGAATGTTTCCGAAGTTACGGAAGCTGAGCTCTGTCTGCTCATCACGATCTGCGAGCACGATGAGTGCTGCATTCGCCTTCTTTGTAGCAATCTCTTTGAGATGCTCCATAGTACCAAGTGCCGAGATAAACTTTCGTGCCTCTGCGGTCTTTGGCGTTGCAAATGTGAGTGCGTCAACGAGAATAAGTCCTCCTTCTGAGTACTTCTGTGAAAGGACACACGCAAGTGCCTTCGCACGTGCATTTTTGTTTATCTTGCGACCATACTCGCGTTCGTTTCGTGGACCGTGTGCAACTCCACCACCACTCCAGATTGGAGAACGTGATGAACCGTGTCGCGCACGACCAGTTCCTTTTTGCTTCCATGGTTTCTTACCTCCACCACGCACTTCGCTTCGGTCTTTGGTGTGTGCGGTGTTTGCACGTGCGTTACTCTGCATAGAGAGCACGACTTCATGGACAAGGTCGGCATTCCAAGCGACACCAAATACCTTCTCTGGAAGTGCGATTGCTGAAACCTCTTTTCCTTCTTGCGAATAGACATTCGCTTGTAGTGTTGTACTCATATGCTTATGCGCTACGTACTTCTACTAACGTACCTCGTCGACCTGGTACTGCACCTGAGACGAGAAGAATATTCTCCTCGGCATTCACTGCAATCACCTTTAAATTTTTGACCGTAATTCGATCTCCTCCCATACGCCCCGCCATGCGAAGGCCCTTGAATACACGCTGTGGACCTGTTGCACCAATAGAACCTGGTGCGCGAAGCATGTCCTTATTACCATGACTTGCTCGTCCGCCACTGAATCCGTGTCGCTTTACTACTCCCTGGAAACCTTTTCCTTTTGAAATAGCCGATACAACGACCGTATCTCCCTCCTTGAAGACAGAAACGTCAAACATCGTATCTTTGGCAAACCCAGAAGTTGACTCGGTCACACCACTTCGTGGACGAAACTCAACCACGTTTTGGAATGCGCCACCGAGATGCCCGGTCTGTGCTTTATTGACCCTGTGTGCCTTTTGAGCTCCAGAGGCAATCTGCACTGCTTCATACCCGTCTTTTTCTCCTGTCTTCACCTGTGTCACCTTTACAGGTGTCACACGGAGGACAGTAACCGGGTGCGCGACTGAATTGGTATCAAATACCTGAGTCATGCGCTCCTTTGTTCCCAAAATAAATTTCATTTACTTTAAAAACTACTTATAATGTCGCTTTTTGACCGAGGATAATACAAAACCGCGATTTTTGATGTCGCGAGCACAAGCTCGCAGACATAAAAATCGCGGTTTTGTGCCCATTGGTCCCGCTTGTTTTGCTGTGGCAAAACAAGAGTATGAGTATTGGGTATGTGTATTGAGTATGTGAACGTTTCCGTCGGTATACTTAATACTGATACTTTCTACTGATACTTCCACTCGTCAGAGTGGGCTGGTACATAGGTCTTAAAAAGCTAGGAGGAGTATACCGTATATTGAGAAAAGAGCAATTTGACAAAAACTTCAAGTGATGTATAATCTTCAACAGAAGGTGCCCATATGAACCTTTTTTCTTTGTAGAGCCTAACTTTATGGGAAGTCAGGCAGGAGTGAAAGATGGAAAAGATGTCGATTCAGAGTATAGAAATCCGTGGAAAGCTGGTCGTCAAGACTGCGACATGGGAAGGATTCACCATTCAATTGGTGCGTCCACAAACGGCACCTGAATCGGCAGAATTCAGGCCGGGACGTGTCGTGAGCAACAACGTGGAATGCTGGAATTTCAAAGCAGACCACTTTGACTATCGTGGCTCAGCTACGCTCGTCGAATGTGACGAGGAGCTCATCGTCTGTCTCGTGTCGAAGGGATACCTCGACCAAGTCCTTCCCATCCTCGATTTGCCGTCTTACCAGAAGACGGCAAATGGCGAGCGTCTCGGTGGACGGAGTCTCAAAAAACTGATAGAGCTTAAGGAGGTCATAGCGTCCGAACTTGGCCTCGAGCCATTGTGGTCGGTACGCGAGACCCAGATGCGCCAAGCAATCCGCGATGCCAACAAGTCAGAGCGCGACACCCAGGAAGCGGCGGCGAAGAAGATGGAGGAAGATCGGAAGCGTGTTCGCAATGAAGAACGTGCCAAGATTCTCAGGCGCAAGCGCCAATACGCTTTTACAGCGACCGGCGAGCGCAGGAACGGAATCCCAGTCGTCGGCAATGAGTGGGAGATGCTTCCCGCGGATACATTCTGCATTTTGGTTGAGTCGTGGAACGACGAAACCAGCGGGGCCGGGACATTCGCTGAATCTTTCGTCGTTTCGAAAAAGGGCACAAAGAAGATTCGGAGTGCAGTCGTTGCTGTGATGCGGGACAACCCGCAACAGCAACTCGCTACAACCACACCACTCAAGGTTGAACCCATCATCGTCACTATCAAGGGTATGCCGGAAGAAGTCATTCCGGTCCTCAACATGGATGCGGTGCATGAACTCAACAATCGCGGTCTCAATTCGGGAACGCTCGTCATGTGCCCGAAAAAAGACGATGCCGATGCGCACGAAGTGTTCAAACTCATGAACGGAAAGATCATCTCCGTCACCACTCTGCGTCGACGTCGGGTAGCGTAAGCTCTCGACCAGACCACCCCCGTAGCTTGCTACGGGGGTTTTTATATCTCGCATGCATATCTACAAACACAAAACCCGCGAGCCAAAGGCCCGCGGGTTTTGTATGATATGACAACAACAAATCTATATGAGTAGTACCACCTTCCGCAAAGCAAAAGGTTACATCATCTTCACATCAATGCTCACGCCTGATGGAAGTGAGAGGTTCGTCAAAGACTCAATAACCTTTGCTCCTGGATTCATAATATCAATGACACGCTTGTGCATTCGCATCTCGAACTGTTCTCGCGCATCTTTATGAACGAACGTCGAGCGGTTCACGGTATACTTCTTGATTTCAGTTGGAAGCGGAATTGGTCCGATAACTTTTGCGTCGAAACGCAATGCGGTATCGATAATCTGCTTCACTGAGGCATCAAGAATTTTGTGCTCGTATGCACGCACACGAATCCGAAGCTTTTGGATTTCTCCGCCGGCTGTTGCCTTTTTCACCTTTTTAGGTTCTGTTGTTGATTTTGTTGTCATAGTGCTCTAATACGTTCAATTAATTCTACAAGGAGATTATGCAACAATCTTTGTTACAATACCTGCTCCAACAGTTCGTCCACCCTCACGGATAGCGAAGTTCTGCTGTTCCTCGAGTGCTACTGGAGCAACAAGTTTTACCTTGAACTTTGCAGTATCACCAGGCATCACCATTTCGACTCCTTCGGCGAGTGTTACCTCTCCAGTCACGTCTGTCGTTCGAACATAGAACTGTGGCTTGTATCCTGAGAAGAATGGTGTGTGACGACCTCCTTCATCCTTTGAGAGGACGAATACCTCTGCCTCAAAGTCTGTGTGTGGCGTTACTGATCCTTTCGCAGCGAGGACCTGTCCTCGATGTACGTCTTCTTTCTTGATACCACGAAGGAGAATACCAGCGTTGTCTCCTGCCTGTGCTCGGTCGAGTGATTTGTTGAACATCTCAACACCAGTTACGGTTGTTGCCATGGTGTCTTTGATACCAACGATCTGTACTTCCTCACCAACCTTCACCTTTCCACGCTCAACACGACCTGTTACCACCGTCCCACGACCTTCAATCGTGAAGATGTCCTCAATTGGCATAAGGAATGGCTTGTCGAGATCACGAACTGGAAGTGGGAAGTAGTCATCCATCGCTTTCACGAGGTCAAACACCTTCTCACCCCACTCACCTGCAGGATCTTCAAGTGCCTTAAGACCAGAACCCTTGATTACTGGTGCATTTGCTCCATCGTAACCATTCTTTGTCAAAAGTTCTCGAAGCTCTTCTTCTACAAGCATGATCATCTCCTCGTCATCAACCATGTCGCATTTGTTAAGAAATACGATGATTTGTGGCACACCCACCTGCTTTGCAAGAAGTACGTGCTCACGAGTCTGAGGCATTGCTCCATCAGTAGCAGCAACCACGAGCACAGCACCGTCCATCTGAGCGGCACCGGTAATCATGTTTTTGATGTAGTCTGCGTGACCAGGCGCATCAATGTGCGCGTAGTGACGATTTGGAGTTCCGTACTCTGAGTGTGAGAGAGAAATAGTGATTCCTCGTGCTTTTTCTTCAGGTGCCTTGTCAATCTCATCAACACCTTTTGTAGTTGCGCTGTACCCATTGCCTTTTGCATTGAGTACGCTGAGAATCGCAGCGGTAAGCGTAGTCTTTCCATGGTCAACATGACCAATAGTACCAACGTTTACGTGCGGCTTTGAACGATCAAATTCTGCTGCCATAGTATGTAATACTAAAACTATATGATAATAATTCCGCACGTGCGACTCCCTTCAGTATAAAAAAGAAAGAAGTTACCTGCTGTACTCAGGGGAAAGGGCGCGAGAACGCTTCCTTACCTCTAGGTGCAATACAGGTTGCATGTCAAAAAGAGCAAAACTCCCTCAATCCATGTCCAAAGAGGACACAGACGCGGTGACCGCAATAGTACAAGAATGAATCACATTTTGCAAGCGCTTGAAGAGCGATTAAGCACACAACTCCGAGTTCGTCCAAGACAAGGCCTGAATTCTAATCTGAAATGCAAACTGCACAGATTTGTCATACATAATCCATATAGTATGCATTTTCAGAACTATGTATCTGTATTCTTCCTACTTTATCGTTCTTCTGAACGTCCTACAGATGCTGTTCAGGTTGTATGATATTTTCTTACCTCAGAGTACCCTCTCTTACTTCGCAATTCACCTTGTCCAAAAAATCTCGACAACCTCAACCAAAGACACTACAAGGAATAGTAAAAAGAGCACCTTTTCATGTCACTTTATGTTACTAAAGTGTTGCAATCAATTACCGAACTCATCAATCTTTGCATTTACAAGTATGCTATTTTATGACACTCTACTCTTTATTCCGTTCTTTGAGACGGGTGTTTTGACCAAATCAAGG
Organism: uncultured Candidatus Saccharibacteria bacterium; assembly: GCA_964508585.1. Lineage (GTDB taxonomy): Bacteria > Patescibacteriota > Minisyncoccia > Phycocordibacterales > UBA918 > Damh-18. Next base: position 2,694 of record CAZDUC010000041.1, on the reverse strand, counting down.
AGAAGTTCTGATGGCAGATAGATTGACCAATCCCGTAATTGAAATCGGGACAATGAAAGGACTTGTGATTACCATGACACGGTCCCGTTCGTCGCGTTTCAAACTCATCACGCAAGAATTCGACGATGGCGGGCACATCGCCCTAAGCACCAGTGGTGGAATCAAATGGACTGATCGTCCAGATGTATGTGGAGAACAACTTCTCGTTCATTTCAAGAAAATGGTGCGAAAGTTCCCCGACCTCATGGATCTGGCATTTCAGACTATCTTTCCGGAATACTGGGGAATGTCACTTTCGGAATTTGGGTTTCAAACTGCCTCAAACGATGCAGACTCAGGGACATGCGATGACATCCATGCCCATGTCATGTTTGCTCTCAAAGAAACATGGGGCACCGGCGCAATTCCACGTATCGTCGATCCAATCGATCCTGTACCAGTAACAAAACGTAACCCGAGAAAGAACGCATAAGCCTTGGGACACGTTCCTCAAAAGGATGCTCGCTGGGCATCCTTTTTCTATATTTCAACTTGTACAAATCGCACCACATTCTTTCCTTTCCACTCCACCACCTCATCCCACTCACGCAATGGGCGAGTGAAAAGGTGTGCGTCCGGATTTTCGTAGAGTGGCTTATACACCACCATCCACTCATCATCGTTGGAATGAAGTGCACGTTCTACAACCTCATACAGGTCACCTTTGTAGTGTTGATACATTTCACCAATTTTTGGCGCATTGATTGGTAACGTGACAATGTTCCCTTTCATGTAATTTGGTTTATACTAGACAGATAACATCCCTATCATATCAAAAAAATATGTCTGAACAATTCAAACTCGATTTACAGCCTTGTGAAGAAAAACCGAATTTCAACTCACAAACTGATGCCGAACTTCGTAAACTCTTCGTAAAAGAATTGGGACCGCCTGTACCATTTTTGCGAAAAGATATCATAGAGGCACTTACCAATCCAACCACATACCTAGCGAAAAGAGAGGCAGCAAAAAATGAAGATAACTCTGATCTCAGACGAACTTATAGGAGTTAAATATAGACGTCTCACGAGATACAAACTCCTTTTGCGTAAAAAAATATACTGTAACAATTAAAAAAGAGGCACCCTCATCGGGTGCCTCTTTTTTTTATTCCTCTGTTTCTGTGTCTTTTACGTCTTACAGATGCTGTTCAGGTTGTATGACAAAACAAAATCCGCAAAATGCGGATTTTGTTTTGTCATGCAACCTCCTAGAGAGCGACACGAAGAATAGAAACTATTCTTCTGTTTCGTCGCTCTTCACGCCACGGGCTTTCTTGATCTCCATGGCGACATTTGGTGGGACCACATCGTAGTGATCAAATTCCATCGTCATTGACGCGCGACCTTCAGTCATAGAACGAAGTATGGTCGTGTAGCCAAACATCTCTGAGAGTGGTACCTTCGCATGCACCACCTTCGCCATGCCACGGTCGTCCATTCCTTCTACAAGCCCACGCTTTGAACTAATATTTCCGTTCACGTCGCCCATGAATTTCTCTGGTGTCGTTACCTCAACTCGCATGATTGGTTCGAGGAGGACTGCTCCCGCGCTCTTTGCTGCCTCCTTGAATGCGTTGATTGCAGCAAGTTTGAAGGCAATTTCTGATGAGTCAACGTCGTGGTACGTACCATCGAAGAGGTCAACACTAATGTCCTCCATCTTGTATCCGGCCACAAATCCCCGTGCCATTGCCTCCTTACACCCCTTCATGACTGCAGGAATGTACTCATTTGGGATAACTCCTCCCTTGATACTGTTCACAAACTCAAAGTGGTCTTCTCGAGTCACATTTTTTGCCACCGTCTGTCCCTCTTCAAGTTTCTCGAGTGGCTTGATACGAATCTTCACATGGCCGTACTGTCCACGACCTCCTGACTGCTTGATGTACTTGTACTCAGCCTCAGCAGGACGTTGAATGGTTTCACGGTATGCCACCTGTGGCTTGCCCACGTTTGCCTCAACACCAAACTCTCGCTTCATTCGATCGACGAGGATTTCGAGATGAAGTTCACCCATACCTGCAATAATCGTTTCGAGCGTCTCTTCATCGGTTGATACCTTAAAGGTAGGGTCCTCATCTGAAAGTTTCTTCATTGCAATACCCATTTTCTCTTGGTCATTCTTGGTCTTTGGCTCAATACGCATTGCAACCACTGGTTCTGGGAAGATAATTGTTTCGAGCAAGATTGGCTTATCTTCTGCACAGAGCGTGTGCGAGGTCTTCACGTCCTTAATCCCCACTCCCGCTGCAATCTCTCCTGCGTACACTTCTTCAACTTCAGTACGCTTATCAGCCTGAAGACGAACAATACGTCCGAGACGTTCCTTCTCACCCGTTGAGGCATTGTATAAGTAGCTTCCAGCTTTAATCGTTCCTGAATACACACGGAAGAAGGTGAGCTGTCCCACAAATGGGTCTGTCTGCAATTTAAACGCAAGTGCACAGAATGGTGCTTCATCGGTTGCCTCACGTGTCTCTTCTGCATCGGTGTGTGGGTTGGTTCCCTTTACTGGTGGAAGATCAACCGGTGATGGAAGGTAGTCGATCACAGCGTCAAGAATGAGCTGTACGCCAGTGTTCTTGAGCGCAGAACCGGTCATAACGGGGAAAATCTCATTTGCAATAACTGCCTTACGGAGTGTCTTCTGAAG
>CAZDUC010000040.1:0-8295 GCA_964508585.1 uncultured Candidatus Saccharibacteria bacterium | reverse complement strand
TTTTTGATTTGCGGTTGTATGGGGAGCACCTGCGCGCCGTAGGCGCGCAGGTATCTATTTAGACAGTAACAGCACTCATCTCTCTCTGTCGAGTCTTTTTTGACTCAGTCTTCCCTTTCTTTTTTATATCGAATGCAAGCCCATCTTTTTTAAGTGTGACGGATACTGTTCCTCCCTGGAGCATTCCTTCACTAATCATCATCGAAGCGACAGGAGTAAGAATCTTTGACTGAATGACTCGCTTGAGTGGACGAGCGCCAAACTTTGGATCGTAGCCTTCGCGTGCAATATAATCCATCGCCTCATCAGAAATAGTGAGAGCGATATCCTTTTGTGCAAGTCGCTCCACCACAAGTGCAACCTGAAGACTCACAATGTTGCGAATGGTTTCCTTTGAGAGAATATCAAAGATGATAATCTCATCGAGACGATTGAGAAACTCTGGTCGGAAGAAGTTCTTAAGACTCTCGAGCACCTTATCTTTTGCTTGTGCATACTGTGAAGCCTCGTCTGAGTGACTTGCGAATCCAAACTTGCTCATACGATCGATATGTTCTGCACCAATGTTTGAGGTCATGATGATGACCGTATTTTTGAAGTTCACCTTTCGCCCCTTCGCATCGGTGAGGTGTCCGGAGTCAAGCACTTGAAGAAGAATGTTAAATACCTCAGGGTGTGCTTTCTCAATCTCATCAAGGAGAATAACCGAGTACGGTCTGTGTCGTACAATCTCAGTCACCGCACCACCCTCCTCATGGCCAACATACCCTGGAGGTGAACCAATAATCTTTGAGACTGAATGTTTCTCCATGTACTCACTCATATCGATACGGACAAGTGCACTCTCATCATTAAACATAAACTCAGCGAGTGCTCGAGAGAGCTCAGTCTTTCCTACCCCAGTTGGACCGAGGAAAAGGAAAGAGCCAATAGGTCGGTTTGGATCAGCAATGCCAGCGCGTGAGCGTTTAATGGCGTCACACACTCGCGTAATCGCATCCTTCTGTCCTACGACGCGCTCGGTGAGCACTTCTGCTATTCGAGCAAGTTTCTTTGCTTCTGCCTCAAGCATGCGTGAGACTGGAATGCCTGTCCAATGTGAAACGACGCTCGCAATATCTTCTTCAGTCACCTCCTCTTTGAGGAGTCGACGTGTTCGTTGGAGTTTCTTGAGTTTTGCTGACTTTGCTTCAAGATCTTTTTCGATTTTTGGAATACGTGCGTACCTGATCTCTGCAGCACGGGTGAGGTCGGCACTCGCTTCAGCAGAATCAGCCTCGAGCCTTAGTGTCTCAAGTGATTTCTTCATTTCGCGTATTTCGCCCACTGCATCTTTTTCATTATTCCACTTCGTTTCCAGCGCAGATGTTTTTTGCTTTAGGTCACCAATTTCGTGCTCAATCTCTTTTAATCGAGCTTTAATCTTTAGCTTATGTTCTGAGATCTCCTCTTCCTTTCTGAGGGCCTCACGCTCAATTTCGAGTCGTCGTACCGCACGGTCAGCGACTACAAGCTCATCGGGCTTGTTTTCAAGTGAAATACGGAGTGCTGAAGCAGCTTCATCTACCAAGTCAACGGCCTTATCAGGCAAAAATCGATCTGTGATGTACCTGCTCGAAAGATTGACAGCCGAGACAATTGCGTCATCGGTGATGCGGACACCGTGAAAAATTTCATATTTTTCGGCAACGCCTCTGAGAATGGCGACTGCGTCCTCGATGGAGGGCTCGTTGACGTACACTGGTTGAAAACGACGAGTGAGTGCTGGATCTCGCTCAATGTGCTTTTGATACTCTTTGAGTGTCGTTGCTCCAATGACGCGAAGTTCTCCACGTGCGAGTGCTGGCTTCAGCATATTTGAAGCGTCCATTGAACCTTCTGCCTGCCCTGCGCCGACGATCATGTGAAGTTCATCAATAAAGAGAATGACGGCACCCTGTGCTTGCTCCACTTCTTTCATGACGGTCTTCATGCGTTCCTCAAACTCCCCACGAAACTTTGTTCCTGCAACGAGTAGTCCAAGATCAAGCGAGAGAATTTCTTTCTCTCGTACCGATTCCGGCACATTGCCCTGTACAATTGCAATGGCAAGTCCTTCTGCGATTGCAGTCTTACCGACACCTGCTTCACCAATGAGTACTGGATTATTCTTTGTGCGTCGTGAAAGAATTTGAATCACCCGTTGTATTTCAGCATCACGACCAATGACGGGGTCGAGTTTGTTTTCGTGTGCAAGTTTTGTGAGGTTGCGTGCGTACTTCGATAACGCGCGTGCTTTCTTTGTTGGTGATTGTGCGTCATCAATACTGTGCTCACGCACTTCGCGGAGCGCATTCTGGACCTTCTTTTTATCAATACGGAGTCTTGCAATCACTTCACCTGCAGGTCCAGGGTGTTCGAGGAGTGCAAGAAAGAGATGCTCAACACCGACGTATGAATCACTGAGACTCTGGGCAATTCTGCCTGATTCCTCGAGTGCCTGTGCGAGATCTGGGGTAAGGTAGAGTTGATACGATTGGGAGAGTGTTTGGCTCATGGGTGCTTCGAGCGCTTCGAGAAGTAGATCGGTAAATTCGATAACGTCGATATCGAGTCTGTCGAGAAGTGAGATAACGGTATTCTCATCCTGCATGACGAGTGCAGTGAGTAAGTGTGTTGGACTCACATGGTTTTGTCCACGCTCAATGGCGAGTTCGTGTGCCTTACGAATTGCTTCTTTTGCGCGTGAAGTGAAGTTGTGAAAATTTGGCATAGTATTGATACAGTATACGTGAATAGTACATATTTAAGAACAGGAATGACTGGAGAAGTTCTCGATATGCATAGTATGTATAGTACAATATAATTATAAGAAGTCAAACAATTTAAAAATCTGGATGAGCTACATGATTCAACATGAGTGACGCCAAACATATGGTTTGAGCACAGTGAGTGTTGCACACAACTTTCAGTATCATCTTCTTCAGTATCTCTGTCCATGTACAGACGTCGCATCACTCTCTATGTACCATGTAATAAGTTCCATACTAAATTTCGACATGCATTATGACGATGATACATGCGTATGACTGTATGACACGAGTGTAGTGAGACTGCTACTTGTGCGGATTGCACTACGCGATTATAATAGTCGAGAATTATTTACTGTATGGAGCATAATCCCGAGTCACAAACATCAGCACCTACTACTCTGGATACTCGTATGCAGTATGAATCTTCTCCACGTGGTGAGAATAAGGAGAGTATGATGAGCGAAATTATTCGGTTTTCACTCGTCGCACTTCTTATTGTCCTCCCTATTCGTCTCTTTATCGCACAGCCTTTTATCGTATCTGGTGCGTCCATGGAGACGACTTTTTCGACGGGCCAATATCTCATTGTTGATCAACTCACCTATCATTTCGATACACCCGAGCGAGGCGATGTCATTGTCTTTCGCTATCCAAAAGACCCTTCAAAGTTTTTCATCAAACGCATCATTGGTGTGCCAGGAGATACGGTGAGTATTTCAGGAAGTGATGTGACCATCCTCAATACTGAGCACCCGGAGGGGATGCTTCTTCAGGAACCATACATTCTCAGCATGAAACCAGGCGCAACGATCACTGAGACACTTGGAGAGGGTGAATACTTTGTTATGGGAGATAATCGTGACGCAAGTTCTGATTCGCGAGCATGGGGTGTACTCCAGAGAGAGCATATCGTTGGACGTGCATTTTTACGTCTCTTCCCTGTTGATACTGTTGAAGTATTTCCGGGAGCGCATGTTATCACCACAAAAGAGTAAAAGACGATTATGAGCATTACCCACATCATGAATTAGAAGCTATGACACAATCAGTTTCCGTACAAGACTTCATACGTTCTGCTTCACAATCCGCATACCATTTTGGTTTTTCACCACTTGAAAAACTCAAAAACCGTCCTGAGTGCAAAAATTGCACAGTGAAAATTCAACATAAAGCTTCAGCGCAGGATAGAAAGAGTGATGCCATGCACGGCATGCTCACCGCGGGTATTTGTTCCTATTTCGATGGAAAACTTAATGGTGTTGAGGGTCCTTCACTTTTTTACTCAATAGAGCAGGTGCCACGTTCTGGTGATATTGCCGTCACCTTTCATGTACTCAATGTGAAAAAGAGTATCGCAGAGGCACTCCTCATCCAAACTATTCGTTCAATGCTCAACGACCTTAACTTCCAGTATCACTCAGTGCGCATTAATTCGCTTGGAGATCAAGATTCAGTTACCCGCTACGTGCGCGACCTCACTAATTTCCTCCGGAAACGTATTGATGACATCACGCCACACGCGCGAGAACTCATGAAAGATCATGCCATATACGCACTCATGCACCTCATAGAAAAGGAACACGAGATAGTTCAAAAGAGTCCAAATCCGCTTGAGTATCTCACTGACATGAGTCGAAAACATTTTCGAGAGATTGTTGAATTTCTCGATATGAGTGATATTCCTTTTGAGATTGATTCCAAACTCATTGGTCACCACGAGTGCTACTCAGATGCACTCTTCGCTTTTGATCTTATGGATGCTGACGCTGAACGACTTACTGATAGCCCTCTCTACATTCGTGGTGGGAGGTACAGTACGTTTGTAACAAAGATGTCTAAGACAAAGATCCCTGCTGTTGGGGCAGTTGTTATTCTTAAAGACAAAAAAGCGCCAGCGCACATACCAACCCCACGACCTCGAAAAATCCCAGATGCGTATCTCGTTCAACTTGGTTTTGGACCAAAAGTAAAGAGTCTCCTTCTCATCGAAGAACTCAAGCGAGCTGGTGTGAGTGTGTATCAGGACGTCACCAGTGATTCTCTTAGCGAACAGCTCCGAAATGCCGAGGCAAAGGAAGCTCGCTTTGCACTCATTCTTGGCCATAAGGAATACATTGATGGCACGGTCATACTGCGAGATCTCAAATTGCAAAATCAGGAAAGTATTCCGATGACATCGGTCGCTTCACGACTTTCTTCATTTGCAAGCACTACCGGCGTTTAATGCGCTGTATCGCATATTTTTGCGCTTGCAATGTATGTTGCACCATGGTATTCTCTCACCACATATGGCAACCAATGTTGAAGTAAAGAAAAATAATCAAGAAAGTACAGCGAACATAATTCGTCGCTTTACAAAACGTGTTCAAGGTTCAGGAATTGTAAACAGATTACGAAAGGAGCGATATTTTTCACGAGAAAAATCACCGCTCGTCGTTCGTTCAGGTAAGATAAAACGTCTCGCAAATAAGGTGAAGTACGAAGCATTACTCAAACTCGGAAAAATCCAAGAACCAACTCGAAATCGACGGTAATATAAAAAAATCCTCTGCTTCCGCAGAGGATTTTTTTATATTGATTATCGATATCATACCACCCGCAATTAACCAAACTATAATAGTGAACGCAGGGAGTAACTACTGTTTTTAAAAGGTGCTGAGGTAGATCTCTGCTTTATAAACAGTAGTGACGCTCTGTGTTTTGGGGTAGTTAATTGGGGACGGTATCACACTGGACATCCACAGCAATTTTTCGTACATCGTATGATACACTTCTGTGTATCATGTTGCATATATCCCACAGTACCCGAATGTATCCGAAACTCCCCTATGAGGAGATGAAAAATTCGATACTTGGCAAAAAGTATGAGCTTTCGCTTACGTTCATCGGAAGCACAAGAGCACGTGCACTGAATAAAACCCACCGTCATGCCACTTACGTTCCCAACGTACTCTCATTTCCACTCACTGATGATGCTGGCGAAATATACATCACCCCGTCCATAGCCGAAAAAGAAGCATATAAATTTTCACTTTCACCTACTGGCTACATTGGGTACCTCTTTATCCACGGATTACTCCATTTGAAAGGGTACCCGCATGGAGATACAATGGAGAAAGCAGAAAAAAAATACATTGCACAATACAATCTGAAGTAATCACACAGCAACACGAACACACCCACAGCGTTTTTTATGGCTCAACACTATGTAACAGGAATTGATGTCGGCACCTACCATGTGAAGGTTGTTATTGCTACCAACTCGAAAGAACAGGGAGTGCCACAAATAATCGGAACTGGCTATGCGGAGAGTCGCGGACTTCGTAACGGGTACATCATTAATGAGAGTGACGTGGTCCGAAGTGTTCGAAATGCAGTTGCGCAAGCTGAGAAAGCAAGTGGGGTGAAGGTGAAGCGTGCGTATATCTCCATGGGTGGAATCGGTCTCGATGAAATTCATGCGCATGGTGAGGCAATTACTTCTCGAGCAGACTCTATTATCTCTCAAGTTGATATTGATAAAGCTATTGAGGTGTCAGAGGAGCAAATAAAGGATCGAATTCCCAATCGTAAAATTATTCATGCGATTCCACTCCATTTCACCATTGACGGTGAAAAAGTGCATGGACGTCCACATGATCTTCGCGGCACAAAGCTCGAGGTGGACGTGCTCTTTATTACTGCCTTTGAACAACACCTCAATGACCTCGTGACCTCTATCGAAAGTATCGGCATTAAGGTTGATGATGTCATGGCCTCTCCGATTGCTGGAAGCCTCGTCATGCTCACCAAAACCCAGAAACGTGCAGGATGTGTCCTCGCAAATATTGGTGCTGAAACGGTCTCTATTGTTGTCTTTGAAAACAATACCCCCACGTCACTCAAGGTATTCCCTATTGGCTCAAATGACATCACAAATGACATCGCACTCGGTCTTAAGGTAGCACTTGACGAAGCGGAGAAAATCAAGCGTGGTGGCATGACGAGTACTCCCTACTCGAAAAAGAAACTTGATGAAATTGTGGCAGCTCGCCTGACAGACATTTTCGAGCTCATCGACGCACACCTTAAAAAGATGAAGCGAGATGGACTCCTCCCTGCAGGTATTATTCTCACCGGTGGCGGTTCTGGGATTACAACGGTACAGGATCTTGCGCGAGCGTCACTCAGGCTTCCCTCACGGATTGCTACCCTTGACCCTGGGCAAAACGGAAAGGTACGAGATGCATCCTGGGCGGTGAGTTACGGGCTCTGTATTTGGGGCGTAACCGGAACTGAAGAGGAGAGTGGTATTAATTTGGCACGACACACGGGAGGCGCGCTTCTTAATTGGCTTAAACAGTTTCTCCCATAAGCAACCGAATTTCTTTTTGTAAATCCCACGAAAGGCATTTTTGTCAATATAGTGACAGATAATTTTTCACACGGTATGATAGTCATACATTATTAGTGGTGGGATGAAGCCGTAAAAAATTATATGGAACAAATTAAAACAGATGTTGAGTCGTTCGCTCGGATTCGAGTAGTCGGCGTTGGAGGTTCTGGATGTAACGCTGTGAATTACATGGTGAGTGAAAAAGTGAAAGGAGTTGAATTCATTGCGGTGAATAGCGACGCTCAAGATCTACACCACTCTCTCGCAAAGAAAAAAATTAATATCGGGAAAAATCTCACCCGTGGTCTTGGTGCTGGTGGTAATCCCGACATGGGACGACGAGCAGCTGAGGAAACTCGTGAAGAGATTGCAAATGCAATCAAGGGCTCTGATATGATTTTTATCACCAATGGAATGGGTGGTGGTACGGGGACAGGCGCCGCACCTGTCGTTGCAAAGATTGCCAGAGAATCCGGCGCACTTACCGTGGGTGTCGTGACGAAGCCATTCCTCTTTGAGGGACAAGAGCGTATGCGTCTTGCACTCTTGGGCATTGAAGAACTTAAGAAAGAAGTTGATGCGCTTATTACCATTCCTAACGACCGACTTCTTGCTATTGTTGATCGAGAGACGAGTGTGAAGAGTGCGTTTGAGCAATGCGACAACGTTCTCAAACAAGCGGTTGAAGGTATCTCAGACCTCATCACGATGCCAGGTATTATTAATGTTGACTTCGCCGATATTCGTAGCGTCATGGAAAATGCTGGTTCAGCACTGATGGGTGTTGGGCTCTCAACTGGTGAGAAGCGTTCAGAAGAAGCAGCGCGTGCTGCTATCAATTCCCCACTCCTTGAAGTTTCAATCACCGGAGCAAAGGGGGTACTCTTTGCAATTGCGGGTGGTGATGATCTCGGTATGCTTGAAATCCAGGACGCTGCACGCATCATTACTGAATCAATTGACCCACACGCAAAGGTCATCTTTGGAGCGATTAAGGATGAAAAACTCAAGAAGAATGAGGTGCGTGTAACCGTCATTGCGACTGGTTTCCCTGAATCATCTGATGGAGGACACCATAGCTCCTTCCCGATGCGAAGCATAAGCAGTGAACGTCCTGTGTCTACCCCA
>CAZDUC010000039.1:0-8791 GCA_964508585.1 uncultured Candidatus Saccharibacteria bacterium | reverse complement strand
AAACCATCCGAAATGGATGGTTTTTTAGTTTGGATACTGCTCTCAGCAGGTATGCAATTTTCGGAATAGTACCATTGGAGATTTCGACTGAAACTGAGGAGTCTAGTACACCCCCTTTCGAGGGTTCGTGCCCATGACTCGTCCTAAAAATCCTTTCTAAATCTTAGCGATTTTTAGCGTCTCAGTCGCTCTCACTTGGTTGCTGCCGATCAGGGACTCGAACCCCAATAGCTGGTACCAGAAACCAGAGTCCTACCATTAGACGAATCGGCAATGAGATCTTGTATATGTACGCAAGGGTTCGAGTCTGGACTCGATCCTTACAGGATCAGTTCAGGTTGTATGATAGTTTACTTCGCTTTGCTCGAAAACTATCGACAACCTCTTTGACAGTTTCCCAAACTGTCAAAGCCCCAATAGCTGGTACTAGGTGAAAAGGTATGGGATACCTTTTCACGGAGTCCTACCATTAGACGAATCGGCAATGTATTTTGGATGTGTACGCAAGGGTTCGAGTCTGGACTCGATCCTTATCATTTCCAGAACGTCATACAGGAGTGTTTCCATGTACCCGAGCGTGCGTCATAAAATTTATTATGAATAAAATTTTATGACGGACTCAGAAATGAGTACTGGCACCTTCCGTTTTTCTTTCGGGGGAAAGAAAAACGGAAGGGCTCAGAAAATATAGTCACTGGCGTTCCTTATTTTCTGGCCACCATTAGACGAATCGGCAATGAGTTTCTTCGCACGATGTTTGGAGGTCGTGCGACACATACCATACCATAGTTTTACAGAGAGCTCCACTGAAGATGTGGTTACAAAATGAGCGCTGTGTAAGGATTCATTGTCTCATCCGTCTAAAAGACGTGCGTAGCTAGAATTGTGAAAGTATGGCTACAAACAATGTTCTTTTTTCTTGGAGGTTGTTCTATTGAAGTATATTACTCGATCCATACTCATCCTTTTTCTTCTCAGTGTCGTCTCTCCCATGGTACATGCGGTTGAGACAGGGAAGGTAGTCAAAGCGACATGGTATGGAAAACAGTTTCATGGTCGGCTTATGGCGAACGGAAAGCCGTTCAACATGCACGACCCTTCAATCGTGGCACACAAAACTTTACCAATCAATACGTTGTTCAAAGCGAAGAACGCGGTGAATGGTAAGACATGTGTAGTCAAGGTTCAAGACAGAGGACCGTACAACAAGGATTCACAAGTCGCACTTGATTTTTCACGTGCTGCTGCGGAACGTCTTGGGTTCATTAAGGATGGCAAAGCAAAAATTGTCATCACTGTCTTGGCGCTTGGCTAATTGCCACTCTAAAGCCCTACGGAGCCCGTCGTTTTTTGACGGGCTCTTTTTTCATTGTCCTGAAATAATTTTCTATGTGTCGTGTAGTACTAGGGTAGGGGCATGGTGTATGCATAACCACACACTCTACAAAGAATTAGTGAATTAACTTTAAACATTCTATGACACAAACACAAAAAGCATTACTGGTACCTGCATTTGCGACGCTCATGATACTTGGTGGGGCGATTGCTGGGTATGCACAGCTCAGTTCAGCTTCGGATGATAACAGGAATATCAATATGGGTATGATGCGCGGAATGGTGGGTGATCGTGGAGAGGGAATTCATGGCACTATTAGTGCAATTAATGGTGAGATGCTTACCGTTACATCAGTAGATGGTACGGTGTACACCGTTACTGCATCGGACGCAGAGGTATATACATTTACTCAGAACACTCGAAAGGAGGCAACACTCAGTGACCTTTCTGTCGGTGATGAAATAGGTATTCATGGTGAGGTTGATGGTACTACAATAACTGCAGAGCATATTATGGATGGTGCACCAGAACGAGGAATGGGGAGAGGTATGGGTCGTGGTGAGCGTGGTGGCATGCGTGGCGGAAATGGCGTCATGGGTGAAGTGACAAACATTGACGGCAACACAATCACCGTCACTGCACCAAACGGCACGGTGTACACGGTTAATGCAGAACATGCAGAAGTTGAACGGTTTATTGAAGGGTCACTCGGTGATATTCATGAGGGGAGTCGCATTGGTGTTCATGGAGAACGAAATGGTACAACCGTGACGGCAGAACGCATCATGGCAGATATGCCGGAAGCATTCGAAAAAATAAGTAACTAATAAACACTCATTCACATAGCGCACAAAAAGCTCTTTTTAGGGCTTTTTGCGCGCTATTTGAAACAATTTTCATGAAGCGGTGTACTATGGGTATATATGAAATACTTTTTAACATGGGTAATCACACATAAATGGTTGATTATTATTGCGTTCACTGTACTTGTGGGAGCGGGAGGGTACCTGTATGACACGCAACGTAGCGACACCTTGGCGTTCTCCTATGCAATTGTCGAGACTGTTGGTACCGGCACCGTCTCTTCTGGTATTCACACTACAGGTAAGGTTGTTGCAGCACAAAAGCTCGATCTCGACGTGTATAAGCAACTCTCGCGCATTGATGTGGTGAATGTCGCAAACGGCGCTCATGTAGATACGGGCGCGACACTCCTTTCATTTGATAAAAGTGATGCATATGTTGAAGCACAGTCAACGCGCGTATCACTTGCAGAGGCGAGACTTGCGCTCAATACTGAAGAAGAGAATGCAACTGACCCCAATACTGAGGTGCGTACGCTTCAAAATAAAATTGCAATGTATAAAAAGTCACTCGTGGATACAGCGCAGGACATTAAAGACTCATACCAAGATTTTTTGAATACAGATCTGGTGGTGGACTCTGCTCCAAGCGATGAGTCCCGTCTTCTTGGTGTGACTCGCCCCACACTCTCGGGACGGTATGTGGGTACTACAGAAGGAACGTATGTAATTGAGGTGTATAGCTCAAACAGTAAATCAGGGTACTCGTACAGAGTCTCTGGACTGGAGACATATTCAGGTTCTGTTGTTATTGGTTCACCAGTGGACGTAGGAACACGTGGACTGAAAATTACATTTCCGAGCACCACAAGACATGGTGATACGTGGGTAGTACTCGTACCAAATATTGATATCGCCACGTATGCTGATACGATGCGCAACTACGAACGTACCGTTGCGGACTCCAATGAACTGATTGCATCTACGCAGGTCAATCTCGCAAACACTGAGCAAGAACTTGAAAACCTGCTCAATACTGACACGTCGTTGTACCGTGATTTGCATGTCGAAAAGGCAGTCGCAACGGTACAGTCGACACAGCAAAAACTCGCAGAAAACTACGATGCCATCAGTGAACGCGATATTGTGGCACCGTTTGCAGGAACAATTCAGGACATGGAGAATGTTGTTGTCGGTGCTACTCCGACAGGGGGTACTGAGGACACCATTAGTCTCGGGACGCTCATCTCGGACGAGTTTCTCACCACTTTCACTTTGAGCGCAACTGACGTCGCAAAGGTGCGTGTCGGACAAAAGGTCAATGTCACCATTACTTCGTTTAGTGAGCAACCGATGTTTACTGCCCACATTACAGAGATTAGCTCACTTCCGGCAACAGACGGTGTGGCGCAGTATGAGGTACGCGCAAAGATTGAGTACGACCAAGCGACATCAATGGTAAGGCTTCGCGAAGGTGTGCTCGCAGATGTTGAAATTGTACAGGAAGAAAAAGAGCAGGTGCTTCGTGTACCTGTGTCAGCGATTACGTACATTGAGGGGAAACCCACCGTACAGGTGGTGGACACGCTCACTGATGCACAGAAAAAAGAAATTGAGACGCTCGGTATTATTCGGACAAAGAGCGACACGACACTTCCTTCGTACGCAAAAACTATCACACTCGGTATCTTCGGCACCTACTACGCGGAGGTGACTGAAGGACTCACAGGAGGGGAGTATATACTCACGACTGCTACGCCACCCGCATCCGATACATCAGTTGTTCAACAAGCTGGTTTTGGTCCAGGTCGTCGAGATCAGGAGAGTCAAGAAGGAGGCACTCAATCAGCACCAAAATAATACATATGGAAAAAAGTCAGCAGGACATCGTCCGACTTGTACAGGTATCCAAGAGTTTCTACCTCGCGGGAGGTTTGGAAGTGCCTGTACTGCATGATATCAATCTCACCATCAAGGAGGGAGAAATGGTTGCGCTTCTTGGTCAGTCGGGCTCTGGAAAGAGTACGCTCATGAACCTCATTGGAGGACTCGATGTGCCGACATTGGGTGAGTATTTCTTTGAGGGAAGAAAGGTAAATGATATGACGCAAGATGAACTCGCCGAACTCAGGTCGTCGCGCATTAGTTTTGTTTTTCAATCCTTCCACCTACTTTCTGGAAAGACTGCGTATCAGAATGTGGCGCTTCCCTTGTACTACCAGCGCACATTTGCAGGTAATCATGACGAATATGTCCGTCATGCACTCGTTAGAGCAGCACTGGAGGAGGAACAGTGGCACAAGCGACCAAATCAGATGTCGGGAGGACAACGACAGCGAGTTGCAATCGCTCGTGCACTCGTAGCTCGACCAAAACTCCTCCTTGCAGATGAACCAACAGGAAATCTCGACTCACACACAGGGAAAACTATCATTGAATCACTCACATATCTCAATAAGGAGTACGGCATGACCATCCTCATCGTGACCCATGATGAGTCATTAGCGGGAGTGGTTGATCGAGTTATTCATATTAAAGACGGGTACATCATCACTTAATGTATGCATTTTCAATTTTTGATTAGGGAAGCAATCCATGCGATACGGAGCAACGTACTTCGCTCTGTCTTGACGATTGTCGGAATTGTTGTGGGTATTTTTTCGGTAACCGCCATGCTCGCGCTCGGCGAGGGGATGTCTGCAAATGTGCTCGATCGTTTTAGCTCGTTCATGCAGGGTGACATTACCATCTCAGGGGATATGACATACCGTGATGTTACGTGGATACATGAGAAACCGTACGTCTTGCATACGCTTGCGTCGGTACAGGTACAACGAGCAAGTGTTGTGGCATTCAACACCGAGTTCACACCTGCCGTGCAAGCGGTGATTGGTGACTACATCGAAGTGCAACGGTATACCGTCGTGAGTGGGGAAGTATATGACTTCGCAGACCCTTCATTTAACGAGCGTGTCGCCGTGGTGTCTGACGGTTTTAGTGATGCAGTCACGAAAGAAACGGGACGCTCTGTCCTTGGACAGAGCGTGACGATTGGCACCATCCCGTATACCGTGGTTGGCGTGATCGAGTCGAGTTCGATGACATTTACACGTGGTGATGGACTTGTCCTCATCCCTCATGCGACGATGGTAGGAAACATCACCAGTGTCAAGAGCTTTTCATCGGTCGCGGTGACGCTCAAAGATTCATCATATTTCGATATTGCGGGGCAGGACATACTCTACGGACTCAATGCTTCACGGCAACTCGTTAGTGATAGTGATGAAATATTTTCGATAGAAACTTCTCAATCGATGATCGAGACGGCCGAACAGACGACCGCAATGCTCACCACATTTTTGGGAATTGTGGGCGGGATTGCACTTTTTGTGGGTGGCATCGGCACGATGAATATGATGCTCACGACGGTGACTGAGCGCACAAAAGAGATTGGACTTAGAAAGGCAATCGGTGCGCGTAATAAGGACATTTTGCTTCAGATACTCATCGAGTCTGTGATTCTCACCACATCAGGTGGCATTATTGGTATTGCACTCAGTCTTGGTGTGGCAAAGATTGCAAACACGATTTTTGCGGATAGTGAAATTATCAGTGTCATGGTCAACGTGAAAGTGATTATGCTTGCGGCGATCGTGTCACTTCTCGTAGGTGTTGTCTTTGGTATCTACCCAGCACGTAACGCATCGCGCCTCCAACCGGTGGACGCGCTTAGAGCGGAGTAGAAGTAACCCACTCAAACCCTTTCAGAGTTTGAGTGGGTTACTTCATGAAATAAACACTCCTTGGTGGTGTATTATATGGAGATGACTGATGAAATCGTCGAAACAGATGAAGATCTCGCGCGCAAGGTACAGGCGGGGAATTCATCCGCGTTTGATGAAATCATGGTGCGATATGAGTCACGACTCACACGGTATGGCAAACGGTATCTTGCACGCGTAGAAGATATTGAAGATGTGATACAGGATGTATTTTTGAAGACCTACGAGAATATGCAGTCATATAACTCAGAATATCGCTTTTCACCATGGATATACCGTATCGCACACAATGCGTTTGTGAATGTGCTCAGAAAACAGAAGCATCGCACGTTTGAGTTTTTTGACTTCGACACACTCGTTTCACCTCTTTCGTTTACTCAGCCAAAGGAGTCAGAAGCTGAATCATCAAAATTGCATCAAGTTATCGAGGAGCATCTCGGAGAACTTTCGCCGAAGTACCGTGAGGTGATTGTCCTCCATTACTTTGAAGAACTCTCATACGAGGAGATTGCCGACGTACTCCATATTCCGATTGGAACAGTGGGGGTACGGCTCAGTCGAGCGCGGGTACTTCTCAGACAAACACTCAGTAACAAACTACTATGAATACCGAACACAAAAAATCAATAATCGAAAAAGTACATGCGCAAATTGTCTCTGGGAAGGTGTGTATGCGCTCGCGCGCACTCTTTGTGTTAAAGGGAATTGCACTTACGCTTCTTGCATTTCTCGTATTTACGACGTCGACGCTCATCGTCAATTTCATGCTCTTTTCGATACACATGCAGAGTGCCGAAGAACTACTTGAATTCGGTCCACGTGGCTGGTATGCGTTTTTACTTTTTTTCCCGTGGGGATTACTCGTTGTTGATGTCGTGAGTACGGTACTCCTTGTCATGCTTTTTCGCACCTTTCGCTTTGGATACCGTGTACCACTCCTCTACATATTTGGGACGCTTCTTCTCGGAGCGACACTTTTTGGTTTTACACTTGAGCGTCATACACCCATGAATGCATTTATTATGCATAGGGTGGATAGGGATGATATGCCAGAACCGGTGCGCTTGTTTGGACGTATGCACACCCCTCCTCCTCCTCATGAGGGCACCTGTCACTGTGAGGTGGTGTCAATTATTGATGACGAACACTTCATGGTGCGCGATGCGTTTACCGGTTCAGAGTTTACTGCAGTCGTTACCGATGAGACGCATGCGACGACGTCAAATCTTCATATTGGGGATAAGGTATTTCTCGCTGGTGAAATGGAAGATGGGGTCTTTGAAATCTTTGGACTCAAACGAGGAGGCTGGAGACGGAATGCGAATTATTAGCACATATTGAATTGTGTTTGTAGTATGATGGATGATATGTCACCAAAAAAAGAATGGTATCTCGCGGTGGGAATTTCGCTCTGCGTATTTGTTGCTTTTGTCCTTCTGCAAAAGACGGGACTTGTGAATCTTATCGGTGGTGGTGAACTTGGATATGGTGCGGTGTTCCTTATTGGCATTATCGCATCACTCTCGACCTGTATGGCGGTGGTGGGAGGTATGGTACTTTCACTCTCGGCGACTTTTGCGAAGGCAGGGGGAGGATTTGCTCCACAACTTTATTTCCATATAGGGCGTCTCGTCGCGTTCTTTTTCTTGGGTGGCATCATTGGGCTTATTGGAACTGCGTTTACGCTCAGCACCACCATGACCTTCATACTCAATGTGGTCATAGGACTCGTGATGATTATTCTTGGACTCAAACTCCTCGGTGTGGAAGCATTGCGTGGTGTTCGTATTTCGTTTCCAACAATATTCCGCACGCACGTCGAGGGGGTACGCACAGTGAACTCTACATTCACGCCACTTCTTGTTGGTATTGCGACGTTCTTCATGCCGTGTGGGTTTACGCAGTCAATGCAACTCTATACCCTGAGCACGGGGGGATTTGTCTCGGGCGGACTCACGATGTTCATCTTTGCACTTGGTACACTTCCGGTGCTTGCGCTCGTGAGCGTTGGTTCTGCATCACTCGGAGAAAGTCGATATGCCGGAATTTTTTATAAAACTGCAGGACTCATTGTCCTCGCGTTTGCCACCATGAACCTCATTAATAGTCTTGTGGTGATTGGACTCATCAGTCCCGTTTTTCGTTTTTAGGATATGAATAAGTATAGTATTTTTGCAGTTGGTGTGGGTGCGATTATCATTCTTGGTGCAATAATGCTACGGGAGAAATTTATTGATACACAGATGGCGGTACCAACACAGATGACCAACAATATCACTATGGAAGGAGAGAAGCAGGTGGTCATGATTGATGCGAAAGGGGGATACTTTCCGGAAGTGAGTGTTGCAAAGGCAGGGGTGCCGACGATAGTGCGCTTCAACACAACGGGCACGTTTGACTGTTCCGCGTCAGTACGTATTCCACATATGCATGTTTCAGAGGTCCTTCCGCAATCAGGGACAACTGATATTGATCTAGGCGTACAGCAAGTCGGTCCCCTTGAGGGAAGTTGTGGTATGGGTATGTACCCGTTTTTAATCACGTTTATTGAGTAGGGATAAAGTGTGAAAAGTCACACAACCCCCCACGCCGGAAGCGCGGGGGGTTGTGTATTTTAAATTTTGAACACCATCAAAGCTTGTATGTCTTTTTATTACGGATGCGGATGGAGTCAATGATGCAGTTTGTTTTTTCTTTATGGAGGATGATGCGAAAGTCGCCTTTTCTAATTCGATAGAGTTCCATTCCTGCGAGTTTGATTGGTTTGAGGTGAGAAATATCGTCTTCGCGGAGGAGCGTTTCAATAAGTGCGAGCAGTATTTCTCGGTCATGTGCGGATAACTTTTTAAAAAGTTTTTCTATTTTGTTCA